>JBEKGT010000227.1:0-4267 GCA_050012655.1 Gemmatimonadales bacterium
CGCACGGGAGCGTTCCGATGGGAGTAGTCGTTCCCGCTGGCCGGCCGAGCGACCAGGAGCTCGAGCGCCTCGCCGAAGACTCCGCGCCGTTCGTGCGTCTGGCGATGGTGGAGGACGTGCTGAACCTCTGCCGTGCGAACTCCCTCTGGCCGATCACCTTCGGCCTGGCCTGCTGCGCGATCGAGATGATGGCGACGGGCATGGCGAAGTACGACCTCGCCCGCTTCGGTGCCGAGGTCTTCCGTCCCTCGCCACGGCAGGCGGACCTGATGATTCTCGCCGGCACGATCTCGCGCAAAATGGCGCCGGTCGTGAAGACGCTGTGGGACCAAATGCCCGAGCCGAAGTGGTCCATCGCGATGGGCGGCTGCACGATCTCGGGTGGACCGTTCAAGTACCCCGGCGAGTACGCGATCGCCGAGGGCGCGGAGAAGTTCATGCGTGTGGACGTGCACGTCCCCGGCTGCCCGCCGCGCCCCGAGGCGCTACTCGCGGGCATCCTCACCCTCGAGGAGAAGATCAAGCAAGGACGGCGCTTTGGCCGCTCCCGCTGACCTGGCCTTGCTGCTCGAGCGGCGCGGCTGGACGGCCCAGCCGCCCACCGACCACCCGATGCTGGGCGCGTCCGAGAGCCGCTGGATCGCCCCGGCGCACCTCGTGGCCGCGGCCGAAGCGGCGAAGGCGGCGGGCTACTTCTACGAGTCCATGACGTGCGTGGACCGGCTCGATCCGCACGGCGCCTTCGAGTTGGTGATCACGTTCGCGCGCTGGGACGCCCCCGCGCGCGTCGCGTACCGCGTGTGGACCCCGAAGGACGAGCCGGTGCCTTCGCTGGCCGGCGTGTTCGGGATCGCCGAGTGGAACGAGCGTGAGGCCTGGGAGCTGTTCGGCGTCGGCTTCTCGGGCCACCCCAAGCTGCGGTGGCTGCTGCTGCCGGACGGCACCGAATTCCGGCCGCTGCTGAAGAGCTTCACGGCGCCCCCGCCCTCCATCTACGATGACAGCCTCACGGCTCCCGCCGCCCCCCAGGATGAGCGCACCGACCCCCGCACCCACGGCTGAGCCGCTCGACACCTGCACCCTGAATATGGGTCCGCAGCATCCCTCGACCCACGGGGTGCTGCGCCTGGTGCTCACGCTGAGGGGGGAGAAGCTCGTGCACGTGGACCCGGTGATCGGCTACGGCCACCGCGGCCACGAGAAGATGGCCGAGAACCGCACCTACGCGCAGTTCCTCCCCAACAACTCCCGGCAGGACTACTTGGCGGGGGTGATCTACAACTTCGCGTGGTGCGAAGCGGTCGAGAAGCTCGGGCAGATTCCGGTGCCGGAGCGCGCGCTGGTGGCGCGGGTCATCCTGGCGGAGTTCAACCGCCTCTCCTCGCACCTGATGTGGATCGGGGCCTTCCTCCTGGATCTTGGCGGGTGGACGCCGCAGCTCTACACGTGGGACGACCGGGAGGCGATCCTCTTCCTCCTCGAGTCGGTCACCGGCTCGCGCCTCACCTACTGCACCGGCCGCTTCGGCGGTCTGAGCCGCGACCTCGACCCCGACTTCCCGCGGCGCGCCCGCGAGGTCCTGAAGAAGCTGAAGGACCGCTGGCAGGAGTACGAGGACCTCGTCGAGACGAACGTCATCTTCATCGAGCGCTCCAGGGGCATCGGCGTCTTCTCCAGGGAGCAGTGCCAGAGCTACGGTGTCACCGGGCCGAGCCTGCGCGCCGCCGGCGTCCCCTACGACATCCGCAAGGTCGAGCCGTACGGCGCGTACCCGCGCTTCCAGTTCGACATCCCCACCCGCACCGAGAGCGACGCCTTCGCCCGGTACTGGGTACGCGTGCAGGAGATGAAACAGAGCGTGCGGATCATCGAGCAGGCGCTCGACCAGCTGCCCGACGGGCCGATCATCCACGAGAAGGGCCTCGGCTCCAAGAAGCGCCTCAAGCTCCCGGCCGGGACCCAGTACTACGCCGTCGAGAGCCCCCGCGGCCAGTACGGCATCGTCATCGTCTCCGAAGGGGGGACGGAGCCGTACCGGGCCAAGTTCCGCACGCCGTCGTACGCCAACCTCGCGCTGCTGCCGGACGTCCTCCCCGGCTACATGATGGCCGACATCGTGGCGGTTCTCGGCAGCATCGACGTCATCATCCCGGAGATCGACCGATGACGCTCCTGGCCGGCCTGCGCGACTGGCTCGCCGGATTCGTCGGCGACTTCCTGGCGACGTTCGCGCTGGGCGCCGCGGTCATCATGACCTTCCTGGCGCTCAACGTGCTGGTCCTGGTGGTGGTGGAGCGGAAGCTCGCGGGGCACATCCAGCGGCGCCCCGGACCGCTGTACGTGGGCCCCCATGGGTCGCTCCAGACCGTCGCCGACATGATGAAGCTGCTCGGCAAACAGATCCTCACGCCGGTGGCGACGGACAAGTTCGTCTACCTGCTCGCGCCCCTCCTGGTGTTCATGCCGACCCTGTGCGTCGCCTCGCTGATCCCGATCGCCGGGGCCGAGGCGTTCGCCGATCAGCCGTACGGCCTGCTGGTGATCGTCGCCCTCTCGGGGCTGACGGTGCTCTCGATCTTCATGGCCGGGTGGTCGTCGAACAACAAGTACGCGGTGCTCGGCGGGATGCGGTCGGTGGCCCAGGTCATCGCCTACGAGATCCCGGTCCTCCTGTCGGCGCTCAGCGTGGTGATGGTCTGCCAGAGCACCAACCTGCGGCACATCGTCGAGGCCCAGCACAACACCGTCTGGTACATCCTCGTCCAGCCGGTGGCGGCGGTGCTGTACTTCATCGGCATCACCGCGGAGACGAACCGCGCGCCCTTCGACATCCCCGAGGCGGAGTCCGAGCTGGTCGGCGGGTTCCACACCGAGTACGGGGGGATGCGGTTCGCGATGTACTACTTCGCCGAGTACACCAACATGCTGGTGCTCGGGGCGCTCGGCGCGACGCTGTTCCTCGGCGGGTGGCTCGGCCCGTGGCTGCCGGGGTGGTGCTGGCTGCTCCTCAAGGCGTACGCGGTGATCTTCGTGCTGATGTGGATGCGCTGGACGTACCCGCGCCTGCGCTTCGACCAGCTGATGACCTTCGCGTGGAAGGAGCTGATCCCCGTGGCGCTCGCGAACCTCGTCGTGACGGCGGTGGTCCTCCACCTGCACGGGATCGGCTGATGGGCATCCTCCGCAGGTTCTGGACCGGGGCGTGGAGCCTCCTCGTCGGGCTCAGGGTGACGGTCCGCCACCTGGTGCGGCCGACGGTGACGCTGCTCTATCCCTACCAGAAGCCCGACGCGTCGAAGTGGAACGGGCCCATCGAGCTGGTGACGTTCCCGGAGACCGGCACGCACGACTGCATCGCCTGCAACGCCTGCGTGCGCGTCTGCCCGTCGGACTGCATCACCGTCGAGGGGAAGCGCCCCGAGGGCTCCAAGAAGATGCGGGCGACGAAGTTCCTCCTCGACTTTTCGACCTGCAGCCTCTGCGGCCTGTGCGTGGATGTGTGCCCGACCGACACCCTGCGGTACTCGACGCGCTACGACGAGGCCTTCTACACCCGCGGCGAGACCATCAACGACCTCCTCAAGCCGTTCGGGGAGGACCCCCCCTTCGCAGGCAAGCCGACGTGAACTGGGCCGGCGCGTTCTTCGGGGCCTCCGCCGCCACCGCCCTGGTGGGCGCCGTGTGCGCGGTCGGGCTCAAGAACATCTTCCACAACATCCTCGGCTTCGCCCTGGCGATGCTGGGGGTGGCGGGGGTGTTCCTCTCCCTCGGCAGCGACTTCCTGGCGGTGGTCTTCGTGCTGGTCTATGTGGGCGCGGTGGCCATCGCGATGGTCTACGCGGTGATGCTGTCGTACCCGCTCGACCAGCCCCCCCGCCCGCGCAGCCGCGCCAAGGTGGCCACCGCGGCGCTCTTCGCTGCGGTTGGCGCGGGCGCGACCTGGCTGGTGCTGCGGGGTGCGCAATGGCCACCGGCCGCGGGGCGCCTCGACGTCTCGGCCGCGTGGACCGGCTACCGCTTCCTGCGCGACTACGTCCTCGCCTTCGAGCTGATCTCCGTGCTGCTCGTCGTGGCGATGATGGGCGCGGTGATGGTGGCGCGGCGGATCCGCAACCCCGAGGAGGGCCGGTGAACCCCACCCTCTACATCGGGTTCGCGATCGTGCTGTTCGGCGTCGGGCTGTATGGGCTCCTCCAGCGCCGCAACCTGGTCGCGATGCTCATCTCCCTCGAGCTGATGCTGGCGGCCGTCTCGGTGAACGTCGTCG
>JBEKGT010000228.1:0-4250 GCA_050012655.1 Gemmatimonadales bacterium
GAGACGCCGAGTCCCGCGAGCAGCCACCACGGGTTCACGTGCAGGAACGCGTTCACCGTCGCAGCCCACTTCCCGGTGTAGACCAGGAGGGCCACGACGGCGAGGACCGAGAGAAGCGCGAAGACCTCGAGGCCGCGCTTCAGGAGGCGGGCGGTGTTTCGGGACGCCATCGGGCCGGAAACTAGCGCCGGGGCACAGGACCGGCCATCCCGCCGCGGCGCCGGGACCCTTGCGCGGGCGGAGCGCCCCGGCTCCCGGGCCGGGCGCTCGCTTGAGCCGCGCCCCGCGGCCCGCTAGCCTTCGCGGAGCGTGGACCGCTCTCTCGTCATCCGCGGCGCCCGCCAGCACAACTTGCGCGGCTTCACCCTCACGCTGCCGCACCGCCGCCTCGTCGTGCTCACGGGCCCCTCCGGCTCCGGCAAGTCCTCCCTCGCCTTCGACACCATCTACGCCGAGGGCCAGCGGCGCTACATCGAGTCCCTCTCCACCTACGCCAAGCAGTTCCTCGAACGGATGCCCCGGCCGGCGGTGGACGCCATCGAGGGGATCGCCCCCGCCGTCGCCATCGAGCAGAAGAACCCCACCACGTCGAGCCGCTCGACCGTCGGCACCGC
This sequence comes from Gemmatimonadales bacterium, assembly GCA_050012655.1. Lineage (GTDB taxonomy): Bacteria > Gemmatimonadota > Gemmatimonadetes > Gemmatimonadales > JACORV01 > JADGQW01. The sequence continues at coordinate 615 of JBEKGT010000228.1, forward strand.
CACCGAGGTCGCCGACTACCTCCGGCTCCTCTGGGCGCGCATCGGCCGGGCGCGCTGCGTGCACTGCGGCGGCGAGGTGCGCTCGGACACCGTCCAGCAGGCGGTGGACCGCCTCCTCGCGCGCGGCGGCGCGGCGATCGTCGCCTTCCCACTGCCGCCGGCAATCAAGGCCACGCACGCAGCCATGGTCGAGAACCTCCAGGCGATGGGGTTCGTGCGGATCGCGGTGCCCGCGGGCGACGCGCTCGCCGGGCCCCGGCGCTCCAGCGGCCGGACGGCACGCACGGCACCAGCCGTCGCGCCGGAACCCGGCTCCGCGTCGCCCGCACCCGTCATCCTGCGGCTGGAGGAACTGCCGGAGGGACTGGATCTCGCGTCCACACCAGGCGTACTGGTCGTGGTGGACCGGCTGGCCCTCGATGCCGCGAACGCCGGGCGCCTCGCCGAAGCCGTGGGCACCGCGTTCGCGGAGGGGGACGGCCTGGCGCTGGCGCTGCCGATCGGCGGCGGCGGCGAGGCCGAGCGGTTCAGCGCGACCCCGCGGTGCCTCTCGTGCGGTGCGCCGGCGCCGGCGCTGTCCCCCGCCCTCTTCTCCTTCAACCACCCGTCCGGCGCGTGCCCCGGCTGCAACGGCTTCGGCGCCGTGCTGGAGTACGACGAGCGCCTCATCGTTCCCGATCCGCGGAAGACCCTCGCCGCGGGCGCGCTCGACCCGTGGACCAAGCCGCGCTACGACGGGCGGCGGCGCATCCTCAAGCAGGCGTGCCGCGACACCGGCATCCCCACCGACGTGCCGTGGTCGAAGCTCCCCGCAGCGGCGAAGAAGTTCTTGCTGCACACCCGGAAGGGGCGGTTCGTCGGCGTCTTCCCCTTCCTGCGGCACCTGGAGCGGAAGCGCTACAAGCAGTACATCCGCGTCTTCCTGCGGCAGTACCAGATGGCGCTGGAGTGCCCCGCGTGCCACGGCGCACGGCTCCGGCCCGAGGCGTTGTGCGTCCTCGTCGGCGGGGAGACCCTCGGCGCCGTCTCAGCGCGGCCGGTGGACCAGCTGGCGGCGTGGCTCGCCGGCCTCGACCTCACCCCCTTCGAGCGCGAAGTGGCGGAGGTGATCCTGGAGGAGCTGACCCAACGCCTCGGCGTGCTCCGCGACGTGGGCGTCGGCTACCTCACCCTGAACCGTCAGACGCGGACCCTCTCGGGGGGAGAGGCGCAGCGCATCTCCCTCTCCAACGCCCTCGGCGGGAAGCTGACCGAGACGCTCTACGTCCTCGACGAGCCGACCATCGGCCTGCACCCGAGGGATACCGGCCGCCTCCTCACGCTGCTCCGGCGCCTTGCCGACGCGGGGAACACCGTCCTCACCGTCGAGCACGACCCCGCCGCGATCCGCGCCGCCGACTGGGTGGTCGAGCTTGGCCCCGGGAGCGGGGAGCACGGTGGCAACGTGGTGTTCGAGGGGACGGTGGCGGACCTCGAACGCTCGCCGACGCTGACGGGGCAGTACTTCTCGGGGGAGAAGCGCATCGCGGTGCCGTCGGTGCGGCGCGCGGCGGGCCCGAAGTGGCTGACGATCGAGGGGGCTCGGGCCCACAACCTCGAGGACCTCAGCGTCCGCATCCCTCTGGGCACGCTCACCGTGGTCACGGGGGTGTCGGGCTCGGGGAAGAGCACCCTGGTGGACGACGTGCTCTACCGCCAGCTGGAGCGCCACTTCGAAGGGAAGCACTCCGCGAAGGAACATCTCGGCGAGACGGTGGGCGCGGTGCGGACCCTCAAGGGCCTCGAGCAGCTCGACAGCGTGGTGCTGGTGGACCAGTCGCCGATCGGCCGCACGCCGCGCTCGAATCCGGTGACGTACGTGAAGGGGTTCGACGACATCCGCGAGCTGTTCGCGGCGCAGCCGCTGGCGAAGGCCCGCGGCTACACGCCGGGGACCTTCTCCTTCAACGTGGCGGGCGGGGGCAGGTGTGAGGCGTGCGAGGGCGCGGGCCACGTGCAGGTGGAGATGGTCTTCCTGGCGGACGTGTTCGTGCCCTGCGAGTCGTGCGGAGGGCGGCGCTTCCAACGGGAGGTCCTCGACGTCCGCGTGAAGGGGTTCTCCATCGCCGACGTCCTGGAGTTCACGGTGGACGAGGCGCTGCGCCGCTTTCGGCACCAGGAGAAGCTCGGGCGGGTGCTCTGGCACCTCTCGGAGGTGGGGCTCGGCTACCTGCGGCTCGGCCAGCCGGCGACGACCCTCTCGGGGGGCGAGGCGCAGCGGCTCAAGATCGCGCGGGAGCTGGCGGCGGCCGGCAAGAGGAAGGGGCGGAAGCTCTACATCCTCGACGAGCCGACCACCGGCCTCCACCTCGACGACGTGCGCGTGCTCCTCGGCGTGCTGGACCGGCTGGTGGACGCGGGGAACACCGTGCTGGTGATCGAGCACCATCTGGACGTCATCAAGCGGGCGGACTGGGTGATAGACCTGGGACCGGGGGCGGGCGCCGAGGGGGGGAAGCTGGTGGTCGAAGGCCCGCCCGAGGCGGTGGCGGCGTGCGAGGGGAGCGAGACGGGGAGGTTCCTGAAGAAGATGCTCGCGGCGAGGAGGTGATGGAGGTGATAGAGGTGATGGAGGTGATAGAGGTGATGGAGGTGAGAGGTCAACCGTGAGAGGGGACCTGGGCGACGTGGCAAGGAGTGTCGAGTACACTTGCCGCATTCCCATCCGCGCCTTGCCGCCGCGGGGCATCGGAGATATTTTAAGCTTGAAGTAATAACATGCAGTCCAGCGCTGAGGAGCCCCCGATGTCCATCCGTCCCGTCAAGCGCGTCGTCCAGGCGAAGCCCACCATCGAGGGCGCCGGCGTGCGGCTGCGCCGCGCCTTCGGGTTCGGCAACACCAGGGACTTCGACCCGTTCCTCCTCTTCGACGACTTCCGCGGCGACAATCCCGAGGACTACCTCGCTGGCTTCCCGTGGCACCCGCACCGCGGCATCGAGACGATCACCTACGTCCTCGCCGGCACGGTGAGCCACGGCGACAGCCTGGGGAACAAGGGCAACCTCGGCGCGGGCGACGTCCAATGGATGACGGCGGGGAGCGGCATCCTCCACCAGGAGATGCCGACGGGGGACCCGCGGGGGCGGATGCACGGCTTCCAGCTGTGGGCGAACCTCCCCGCCTCGCTCAAGATGACCGACCCGCGCTACCAGGACATCGCGGCGCCGGACATCCCCGAGGTGACCGACGACGACGGGACGAAGGCGCGGATCATCTGCGGCAGCTTCTGGGGGAAGACGGGCCCGGTCGAGGGGGTCGCGGCCGACCCGCGGTACGTGGACGTGTGGGTCCCGCCGGGGGTGCGCAAGACGTTTCCGGTGGAGGCCGCGCGGCACGCCTTCGCCTACGTGTTCGACGGTGCCGGCACCTTTCGCGATGCCTCCGCGCCGCGCGCCGTCCTCACCGAGCGGGTCGGCGAGCCGGCCGGCGCGGCCACGCCGGCGGCCGTCCCCGAGCTGACGGGGAACCGCTCCATGGTGCTGTTCGACGGCGGGGACGAGGTGACGGTGCAGGCGGGGGACGAGGGGATCCGCTTCCTCCTCGTGTCGGGGCGGCCGATCGAGGAGCCGGTGGCGTGGTACGGGCCGATCGTGATG
>JBEKGT010000229.1:0-4216 GCA_050012655.1 Gemmatimonadales bacterium
TTCGACGGCTTCCAGAAGGGGATCGGCCAGTCGGGGAAGCAGCCCGCGGCGGGGGCTCCGAGGCCGAAGCCGCCCGCGGGCGGCGCGGCGCCGGGCGGACCGGGCGCGCCGGGCGTGCCCGGCATCAGCCGCGACCCGTTCAGCAGCTGAGCGGATGTTCAAGAAGGTCCTGATCGCGAACCGCGGCGAGATCGCCCTCCGGGTGATTCGCGCCTGCAGGGAGCTGGGGGTCGCGACGGTGGCCGTCTACAGCGAGGCCGACCGCGAGTCCCTGCATGTGCGCTTCGCCGACGACGACGTGTGCATCGGCCCGGCGCCGGCGCGCGACAGCTACCTCAAGATCCCGCAGCTGATCGCGGCGGCGGAGATCACCGGCGCCGACGCGATCCATCCCGGCTACGGCTTCCTCGCCGAGAACGCCGACTTCGCCGACATCGTGCGGGCGTCGAACATCGTCTTCATCGGGCCCACCGCCGAGCAGATCCGCAAGATGGGCGACAAGGCCGAGGCGCGGCACCTGGCGCAGGAGGCGGGGGTACCGATCATCCCCGGCAGCGACGGCCCGGTCGGCGACGCCGACGAGGCGGTCGTCGTGGCGCGGGAGCTCGGCTTCCCCGTCATCATCAAGGCGGCGGCGGGGGGCGGAGGGAAGGGGATGCGGGTCGCGCCCGACGAGGAGGACTTCGCCCGGCATTTCCAGCTCGCGCGCAGCGAGGCGCTGGCGGCCTTCGGGAACGACGCCGTCTATCTCGAGAAGTACCTCGCGCGGCCGCGGCACATCGAGATCCAGATCCTCGGCGACACCTTCGGCCGGATCGTGCACCTCTCCGAGCGCGACTGCTCGGTCCAGCGCCGCCACCAGAAGCTGATCGAGGAGGCGCCCTCGCCGGCGCTGACCCCCGAGCTGCGCGCCGCGATGGGCGAGGCGGCGATCCACCTCTCCCGGCGCATCGGCTACGTGGGGGCGGGGACCGTGGAGTTCCTCCTCAACGGCGACGGGCGGTTCTACTTCATGGAGATGAACACCCGGATCCAGGTCGAGCACCCGGTCACCGAGATGTGCACCGGGTGGGACCTGGTGAAGGAGCAGATCCGGATCGCCGCGGGCGAGCCGCTCAGCATCCCCGAGACGGACCTCACGCTCCGCGGCCACGCCATCGAGTGCCGCGTGAACGCCGAGGATCCCGCGCGCAACTTCCAGCCGTGCCCCGGGCTCATCACGACCTTCCATCCGCCAGGGGGCCCCGGCGTCCGCGTGGACACCCACATCTACGCGGGCTACCAGGTGCCGCCGTACTACGACTCGCTCCTCGCCAAGGTCATCGTGCACGGGCACGACCGGCAGGAGGCGCTGGCGCGCATGCACCAGGCCCTCGACGGCTTCATCATCGAAGGGGTGACGACCACCATCCCCTTCCTGACGCGGGTGATCGCGCACCCGGCGTTCCGCGCCGGCGACGTGGACACGAAGTTCCTCGAGCGGGAGAGCCAGCTGATGGAGGATCCGGCGTGAGGATCGAGGTCTACTTCACGCCGAACGCCCTGGCGCCGAACGAGTTCGCCGGGCGCACCGTCGCCGTGGTGGACCTCCTCCGGGCGTCCACGACCATCGCGGTGGCGCTCGCCGCGGGGGCGAAGGCGATCCTCCCCGCCGCCTCGACGGAGGAGGCGCTCCGCATCGCGCAGAACCTGGAACGCGACCAGGTGGTGCTCGCCGGAGAGCGGAAGTCGGTCCGCATCGAGGGGTTCGCCCTCGGCAATTCGCCGGGCGAGTTCACCACCGAGGCGGTCGGTGGCAAGACGGTCGTCCTGACCACCACCAACGGCACCCAGGCCCTCCTCGCCGCGCAGGGCGCGAAGGAAGTCGTGGTCGCGGCCGCGGTGAACTTCACCGTGGTGGTCCAGCGGCTGCGGGCGGCGCTCGAGGCGTCCGGCGATCTCGCCATCCTCTGCTCCGGCCACGACCGGCGCTTCGCTCTCGAGGACGCCTTCGCCGCCGGGCGCATCGCCAAGGTCCTCCTTCCCGAGGGCGGCCTGCGCCGCGTGACGGTGAACGACGGCGCCCTCGCCGCGCTCGAGATCGCCCGCCATTTCGGAGAGAAGTGGCTCCGCGCCCTCCGGGCCAGCCGCCACGGGCAGGAGCTCGCGACCCTCGGCTTCTCCGACGACCTCAAGACCTGCGCGACGCAGGATACGCACCCCATCCTCCCTCTCTACGCCGATCGCCGGATCACCGCCCATCGACCCGCGCCGGAAGGATGAGCTCTGGGCCGTCCTGGCCCTCCTCGCGGGCGCCTTCCTGGCGCTCGCGGTCCTGCCTCCTCCCGTCGCTGGCGTCACCGGTCCCGTCGGCACCGCGATCGGCCGCGTCCTGCGCGCCGTGTTCGGCGTCGGCGCGGCGGCGGCGCCGCTGGTCTGCGTCCTCTGGGCGGTCGTCCTCTTCGGCCACTTCGAGCGCTCCCTCGGCCGGCGCCTCGGCATCCTCTGCGCCGGGCTCGCCCTCACCGTCCCCTACGCCCTCGGCGTGGCGTGGCAGAACCTCTCCGACGTCGCGCGTGACGCGATCGCCGGCGGGAACCTCCCCGCCTACCCGGAGTGGATCGGCCTCACCGGCGGGTTCCTCGCCTTCGAGCTGAAGGTCGTCGGCACCGCGGGCGAGGCCCTCCTCGCCCTCGGCGCCGTCGCCGCGCTGACCCTCGTGACGATCGGATGGAATCCGCTGGGGGCGCTGAGGAAGCGGCCGTCAGCCGTCAGCCGTCAGCCGTCAGAGGTTGCCCCGGAGCCCGTCGAGGAGGTGATCGAGGTGATCGACGGGAGCGAGATGATAGAGGCGAGGGAGGAGCCGAGGGCGAAGCGGAAGAGGAAGGCCGCCGCCGCGGCCGCCGGCGTGCTGGCGGGCGTGGCCGAAGCGCACGAGGCCCCGGTGCTGCCCGAGGAGGAGCTGCCGCCCCTCGACCTCCTGAATCCGCCCGCCCCCGAGCCCGCGGGGTTCGAGACGGAGCTCGACCGCCTCCAGGCCGTGCTCGTGGACACCCTCCGCCAGTTCAAGGTCGAGGTGACCCCCGGCGGCCGCACCACCGGCCCGGTGGTGACGCAGTTCGAGGTCATCCCCGCCGCGGGAGTGAAGGTCGGCCGCATCGCCGCCCTCGCCGACGACCTCGCCCTCACGATGAAGGCGCAGGCGATCCGCATCGTCGCGCCGATCCCGGGGAAGGGCGCCGTCGGCGTCGAGGTCCCGAACCCCACGCCGCGCCTCGTCGGCTTCCGCGAATTGCTCGAGACGAACGAGTGGCGGCGCGCCAAGGCCACGCTCCCCATCGCCCTCGGCCGCGACATCGAGGGCCGGGCGATCATCGCCGACCTGGCGAAGATGCCCCACCTCCTCATCGCCGGCGCCACCGGCTCGGGGAAGTCGGTCTGCATCAACTCGATCATCACCTCGCTCGTCTACCGCTACCGCCCCGCCGAGCTGCGGATGCTGATGATCGACCCGAAGATGGTCGAGCTGTCCATGTACAACGCACTGCCGCACCTCCGGCACCGCGTCGTGACCGACAACAAGGACGCGGCGCAGGTCTTCAAGTGGGCGGTGTGGGAGATGCAGGACCGCTACGAACTGCTGCACGCGAACAGCGCGCGCAACCTCGCCGACTTCAACCGCAAGGTCGAGGAGGGGCAGCCCCTCCTGACGCCGAAGGGGGAGCCGTACGCCGGCGGCACGATCCCCTACGTGGTGCTGTTCGTGGACGAGCTGGCGGATCTCATCATGACGGTGCAGGCGGAGGTGGAGACGCCCCTCGCGCTGCTGGCGCAGAAGGCGCGGGCCATCGGCATCCACGTCGTGCTGGCGACCCAGCGGCCCTCGGTGAACGTCATCACCGGGCTCATCAAGGCGAACTTCCCGAGCCGCATCGCGTTCCGGGTGGCGTCGAAGGTCGACAGCCGCACCATCCTCGACCAGAACGGCGCCGAGGCGCTGCTCGGGAACGGCGACATGCTGTTCATGCCGCCGGGGAAGAACGACCTGCTGCGCCTGCAGGGGGCGTTCATCTCGACCGAGGAGACCGAGAAGCTGATGCACTGGTTCGACGCGCGGCAGGAGGAGCGCCTCGCCGCGCTGGCGGTGGAGGCGGAGGGGGGCGTGGGGGCGGAGCCCGACATCCTCGAGCAGGTGCGCTCGCGCATCGCCGAGGAGGAGGGCGGGCCCGGCGAGGAC
>JBEKGT010000230.1:0-4177 GCA_050012655.1 Gemmatimonadales bacterium
CCACCTTGCCGAAGACGGTTGGCACGCCGTCGAGGTGCGGCAGGGCCTTGTGGGCGAGGAAGAACTGCGAGCCGCCCGTGTCCTTCCCCGCGTGCGCCATCGAGAGGGAGCCGGGCTCGTGCTTATGCGGATTGCCCTTCGTCTCGCACTTGATCTGGTAGCCGGGGCCGCCCGTCCCGACGCGCGGGTTGTTCGGGTCCTTGGAGAGGGGGTCGCCCCCCTGCGCCACGAAGTCCTTGATGACGCGGTGGAAGCGGGTGCCGTCGTAGAAGCCCTGGTTCGCCAGCTTCTCGAAGTTGGCGACGGTCCCGGGGGCCTCGAGGGGGAAGAGGTCGGCCTCGATGCGGCCCTTCGCGGTCTCGAACACGGCGCGCTTCTTCATCACGCGGGCTTCTCCTTGGAGTCCTGGTCGTAGAAGGTCCTGAGCTCGAGCAGCTTGAGCTGGCGCACCCCGCCCGGCAGCTGCACTACGGCGACCTCCCCCACCTTCTTCCCGAGGAGTCCCTTGCCGAGGGGCGAGGCGACCGAGATCTGCTCCCCGTCGAAGTCCATCGCATCGGGAATCACCAGCGCGTACGTCTCCCTGGCCTTCGTGGCGGTGTCCTGCACCACCACGCGCGAGCCGAGGCCCACGCGGTCGGTCGGGATCTTGGTGAGGTCCACCTGCGACAGCTTGGCGAGGCGTCCCCTCAGGTGCGAGAGGCGCGCCTGCACGAACGCCTGCCGCTCGAGGGCGGCGTGGTAGTCGCCGTTCTCGCGCAGGTCGCCCATGGCGAGCGCGCGCTTCAGCGTGTCCGGGATGGTGACAGACAATTCGTGGTTGAGCCGGCCGACCTCGTCGGACAGCTTCTGTTTGATGGCGTCGAGCATCGGGGAAAAACTAGCCCGTTCGCCCGGGCGAATCCATAGCCGCGCGGAGGTCCGCCGGGGTCCGTGCGGGAGCCGAGCAGGCGGTACCCGTACAGACCAGGGCGAACGGGGGTGATAGGTGATGAGTGATGCGTGATGAGTAAGAGGAGATGAGTGATGAGTGATGAGGGGCCGATTCCGCGGCGCGGACGACCACTTTGCGCGGGTGGAAGGTTCGGAGCGCTGAAGCGGCCAGGTCGGTAGTAGTAGTATCTGCTACTACTATTGTCGTCATTCCGTTCAGAAGGGCGTCGAGGGCACGGCACCAGGTCGCGGCGAAGACCCCCAACTCCGCTGCCGCGCCGGCGAAGGAGCGGAGGGCAACCTCAGCTTCGACGTGGTGCGCGCCGTCGCCCGTGACGGCGTAGAGCCGTAGGAAGACCATCGCGGCGACGGCGTTCGGTGAGGGAGTGGGCGCGTCCTGGACGGGCTTGGCGCGCTCGGCGAGGAGGCCGGTCCCCTCGCCATCCGGGACGTCGAAGAAGCCGCCCCCGCTGTCGCGGAAGCGGCGCACGATGATCTCGGCCAAGTCGAGTGCACGGCGGATCCAACGCTCGTCGCCGGTGTGCTCGTAGGCCGTGATCGCGGCGGACGCTGCCTGCACCTGGTCGTCCAGCAGGGGCGGGGCGCCACCTGACCGGGGATAGTGCGCCATCCCCTCACCCACCCGCCACGCGTCCGCCCAGAGCCGTTCGAGGGTCCGGAGCGCGAAAGCCCGGCAGTCCTCACGGCCCAGCACGGCCGCCGCGTCGAGGAAGGCCTCGGCCATCATCGCGTTCCAGGCGGTGTAACGCGTGCGGTCCACGAAGGGGGCCTGCCGTAGGGCGCGCGACGCCCGGAGCTTCACCGCGGCGGACGCGAGGAGCCGCTCGACCTCGTCCTGTGCGACGCCCCTCTCGCCCGCGATCTGCTCGGCGCTCCGCGCGACGAAAAGGACGTTGCGGCGCGGGTCGTGGTGCATCTCCCCCTGCGGCTCGATGTCCCAGCGGCGGCGTGCGGCCTCCCATTCGGTGTATATGAGGTCGGCGCACGCCTCGTCCGCCGTCCAGGTGAAGTAATCGCCGTCGTCGTCCAGGCCGACGTCCGCGTCCTGCGAGGCGCCGAAGCCGCCCTTCTCGCGGTCGGCGAGCACCTCGAGGGACCAGCGCACGATCCCCTCGGCCACCTCGCGGTAGAGCGGCTTGCCGAGGGCGGCGTAGGCGTGGACGTACGCCTTGAGCAGCTCGGCGTTGTCGTACGACATCTTCTCGAAGTGGGGCACGATCCAGCGCGCGTCCACGGAATAGCGATGGAACCCTCCGCCGATCTGGTCGTGGATCCCGCCGAGCGCCATCGCGTCGAGGGTGCGCTCGACGATGTCACGCAGCCACGCCTCGCCGGTGTCCCACCAACGCGCGAGGAGGAACTCCACCGCCGCGGGATGCGGGAACTTCGGCTCGCCCCCGAAGCCACCGTAGCGCACGTCGAATGCGCTGGCGATCCGCGCAGCGGCGGTGTCGAGGAGCGCGGCGGTGGGGTCACCGGGCGCGCTCTCGGCGAGCGCGCCGCCGACGTGCGCCCGCAGCTGCGCCGCCGTCGTGAGCACGTCGTCCCGCCGATCGCGGAAGGCCTCGAGGACCTTCTCGAGGACCGTGCGAAAGCCGGGCCTGCCGAGGCCGCCGGCGGGGGGGAAGTAGGTGCCGCCGAAGAAGACGTCGCCGCCCGGCGTGAGGAACGCCGTGAGGGGCCAGCCCCCCTGTCCCGAGACGGCCTGCACGGCCCGCTGATACCGCACGTCCACGTCGGGGCGCTCGTCGCGGTCGACCTTCACGCAGACGAAATGGTCGTTGAGGAACGCGGCGAGGGAGGGGTCCTCGTACGACTCGCGGTCCATCACGTGGCACCAGTGGCACCACACCGCGCCGACGTCGAGGAGGATGGGCCGGTCCAGCGCTCGCGCGGCGGCGAACGCCTCGTCGCCCCAGGGATGCCAGTGCACCGGCTGGTGGGCGGCTGACGCGAGGTACGCGGAGGACGCGCCGGCGAGGCGGTTCACGCGGCCACGCGTCCGGGCGCGGCGCCGTGGGCCAAGGGCGTCAGACGGCCGCCGACGGGCAAAGGTCGGCCACCGGGCACTCGCCGCACCGTGGCCGGCGCGCGATGCAGACGGCGCGGCCGTGGTGGATCAGGAGGTGCGGGAAGAGCGTCCACTGGCTCCGCGGCACGAGCGCCATCAGGTCCTGCTCGATCTTCACGGGGTCGCTCTCGCGCGTGAGGCCGAGGAGCGCACCGATGCGTGCGACGTGCGTGTCCACGACCACCCCCTCGTCCTTCCCGAAGGCGTTGCCGAGGACGACATTCGCGGTCTTGCGTCCCACGCCGGGAAGGGTGACGAGATCGTCCATCGTATCGGGGACCTTCCCGCCGAAGCGCTCCACGAGCGCCGCGGCCATCCCGAGGACGCTCTTCGTCTTGTTGCGGAAGAAGCCGGTGCTCTTGATCTCCTCCTCGAAGACCGCGGGGTCGGCCGCGGCGTAGTCGCCCGCCGAGCGGTACGTCTGGAAGAGGGTCTTCGTCACCAGGTTGACGCGCACGTCGGTGCACTGCGCCGAGAGGATCGTCGCCACGAGGAGCTGAAGCGGGTCCACGTGGTCGAGGGAGCAGCGTGCTTCGGGGTAGCGCTCCGCCAGCCGCGCGATGATCGGCCCGATGCGCTCCGAGGCGGGCGGGAGCTTGGCGTGCGCGGTCGGCCGCGCGGTGCCTGCCGCCTTCGGCCGCCCCGCCTTCGGGGCGCGCGCCGGCTTGGCCTTCGCCTTCCCTGGGCGTCTTGGCGTCGTGCGCCTCTTCTTCTTGTTCTTATCGCCTGCGTTTGGCATACGCTGCGAATCCCTCCGCGTCCTTCGTGTTCAGGATGTCCTCCGCCCTGAGCCACCCCTTGCGCGCGATGCCGATGCCGATGTCCACGTTCGCCAGTCCGGCGAGGGAGTGCGCGTCGGGGCCGATAGAGATGGCGACGCCGGCGTCATGCGCCTCACGGCAGAGGCGCCAGTCGAGGTCGAGCCGCTGCGGGTCGGCGTTGATCTCGATCGCCACGCCCCGCTCCGCGGCGCGCGCAATCACGCGGTGCATGTCGATCGGGTACGGGTCGCGGGTGAGGAGGAGCCGTCCCGTCGGATGGCCGAGGATGGTGAGGTGCGGGTCGTCGAGCGCGCGCAGGACCCGCGTCGTCATCGCCTCCTCGTCGAGGTCGAAGCGGGAGTGCACCGAGCCGATGACGAAGTCGAAGCGG
>JBEKGT010000231.1:0-4176 GCA_050012655.1 Gemmatimonadales bacterium
CTCTGGCGGGCTGCGGCGTGGGGTGGGGCGGGGGCGGGTGCAAGCCCGTGGCGACGGGGAGCCTGGCCTTGGGAGCGGCGGTCGGCGGAGCGGTGGGAGCGGGGATCGGCGCCCTCATTGGACACTCCCTGTGGAGCGACATCTGGCAGCGGGCGGCGGTGCCGAGAGTGGCTCTGCTGCCATTCGCTGGCCCGCACGGGCTCGGACTGGCGCTCTCCGTGAGGCCAAAGGCCAGGGCGTACCTCGGCCCTCGGCCTGCGGATTCGCCGACAGGCGGGAGGTCGCGATGAACATCCGACTCACCCTGTGCGCGTGCGCCCTCGCGGCCACGACCGGCTGCGTCTTGCACAAGTACACGCCGCTGCCGCTCACGCCGGAGGCCTGGGCCGCAACGCACCCCAAGCACGTGCGGGTCCTCCTGCAGGACGGTACGCGTCTCACGCTCTTCGATCCCATGCTGGCGGGCGACACTCTGCGCGGCGACCGGATCCGGCACGACCGGGCGCTGCCCACCCGCGTCGCGACACGCGATGTCCTCCTCCTGGAAGCGCGGCGGATCGACTGGCCGATGTCGATCGGGGTCTCCACGCTGGTGGCCGGGGCCACCGTCGGCGCCGTCATCGCGATAGCGAACTTCCGCCTCCCCGACTTCAACATACCGATGCACTTCTGAACCGGGAGGGCGCGAGCAGCGGGGTTGGCGGGGCGACGCCGCACCTTGCGCGCGCAGCTAGCAACTGGCCAGCGTGCCCCGCCGGCCCCGCGACGCAGCGCCCGTCGCGCAAAGGGACCCGCGTCGGCGCGCGGGCGGCGCCCCGGTTGACATCTCTCCCCCAAAGGGGCAACCTCCCCGTCCTCACCCTGCCGCACGGAGACCGACCACCATGCCCGATATCGCACGGATCCAGAGGGAGATCGCCGCCGCCGGATGCGACGGCTGGCTCCTCTACGACTTCCACAACCGCGACAAGATCGCCTACCAGGTGCTGGGAATGGAGTTCGGGAAGTTCACCAGCCGCCGCTGGTTCTACTGGATCCCGGTCAAGGGCCAGCCGATCCGCCTCCTCTCCAAGGTCGAGCCGCACCGGCTCGACGAAATCCCCGGCGAGCAGCGCTTCTACCTCTCCTGGCGCGAGCTGCACGCGAGCCTGAAGGCGATGCTCGGGAACGCGAAGAAGGTCGCCGCCCAGTGGTCCCCCGACTGCAACATCCCCTACGTCTCCATCGTGGACGGCGGCACCATCGATCTGCTGCGCAAGCTCGGCTACGAGATCGTCTCCTCCGCCGGCCTCGTGCAGACCTTCCAGGCCGTCCTCGACGACGCCGGCTACCAGTCGCACGTCGAGGCGGGGAAGCGCGTCCAGAAGGTGAAGGACGAGGCGTTCGCGCTGATCGGCACCGAGTTGCGCGCCGGCCGCACGCTGACGCAGTACGACGTGCAGTGTTTCATCGAGCGCCGCTTCAAGGAGGAGGGGCTCACCAACCTCGGCGAGCGGGCCATGGTCGGCACCAACGAGCACCCCGCCGACCCGCACTTCGAGCCGACCCCCGAGAACGCCCGCCCCATCAAGAAGGGCGACACCGTCCTCATCGACCTGTGGGCCAAGCTCGACCGGCCCGGCGCCATCTTCTACGACATCACCTGGTGCGCCTTCGTCGGGAAGAACCCGCCCGCCAAGTACCTCGAGATCTTCCGTGTTGTGCGCGACGCCCGGAACGCGGCGGTGAAGTTCGTCCGCGACCGGTTCGCCGCGAAGCAGAAAGTCCAGGGCTGGGAGGTGGACGACGTGTGCCGCGCTGTGGTGCAGAAGGCGGGCTACGGCGAGTTCTTCCTCCACCGCACCGGGCACTCGATCGGCGAGGAGGTGCACGGCAACGGCGTCAACATCGACAACCTCGAGACCCGCGACGAGCGGGAGATCGTGCCCGGCATCTGCTTCTCCGTCGAGCCGGGGATCTATCTCAAGGGGGAGATGGCGGCGCGCTCCGAGATCGACGTCTTCGTGACCCCGGCCGGGACGGTCGAGGTCTGCGGCGCGGAGCAGCAGGAGCTGGTGCTGATCGACGTCTGACGCGGGCCCGCGGCGCCCGGCGGCCCCTCGGCGGCCGCCGGGCGCCTTCCTTCACGAGGGCGACGAGGAGGAAGTCGTGAGCTGGTACCTGTGGATGATCTTGGGCTACCTGCTGATCCTGGCGGGGTTCAACTTCTGGCGCGCGAAGCAGGTCACGTCGCAGGACGACTTCATGGTGGCGGGGCGCAGTCTCTCCCTCACCAAGATGGTCTTCACGCTGGTGTGCACGTGGATCGGCTCGGGCACCTTCATCGCCGGCGCCGAGTACGCCTCCTACGCCGGCTGGAGCGCGGTCTGGCAGCCGGCGGGCGCCTTCGTCGGGATCGCCATCATCTACTTCGTCGCGGCGAAGATCCGCACCTTCGGGCAGTACACCGTCGGGGACATCCTCGAGGCGCGCTACGGGAAGTTCGCCCGCCTCTTCGGCGCCTTCGCCCTGATCATCGCCTTCACGACCATCGTCTCGTACCAGTTCCGCGCCGGCGGCTACATCCTCAACGTGGTCACCGACGGGCGCGTCTCCCTCGAGGTCGGGCAGACGATCGCCGCGCTGTTCGTGATTACCTTCGTGGCCCTCGGCGGCATGATCGCCGTCGCCCACACCGACCTGCCGAATGGCATCATCATCGTCCTCGCGTGCCTGCTGGCGTTCCCGTTCGTGGTGGCGACCGCCGGTGGCTTCCTCCACACCACCCAGGTGCTGCCCGCCGGCCACTTCGAGGTCTTCGCCCCCGACTTCGGCAAGTACCCGGCGCTCAAGGGCCTCTCCTACTTCCTGTCCACGCTGCTGCTGCTGATGGGCGTGCAGTCGATGTACCAGAAGTTCTACGCCGCGCGCTCCCCCGCCGAGGCGAAGCGCGCGGTGGCCATCTGGATCGTGGGCGTCATCGTCGTGGAGACCATCGCCATCGGCATCGCGGTGTTCGCCTCGTCGTACAACGTCGAGCACCAGATGGGCTGGGATCCCCGCTCGCTGGTGCTCCAGGCCGCACGGCACATGGTGCCCGGTCCCGTCGGCGTGCTGCTCCTCGCCGCCGCATGCGCCGTCGTCCTCTCCACCGGGATGAACTATCTCCTCTCGTCCAGCTCCAACGTGATGCGCGACATCTACATGCGCTTCCTGCGTCCGGACGCCGACCCGAACTCGCTGGTCGGGCTCCAGAAGGTGTTCATCGTGGTGATGGGGATCTGCGCCTTCCTGATGATCTTCGTGCCGACGGTGCTCCACTCGCAGATCTCGGTGCTGCAGTACGCCTACTTCGCGTACACCATCTACGGCGTCGCCATCACGCCGGCGCTGTTCGCGGCCCTCACCTGGAAGCGCGCCACGCGCCAGGGGGGCATCGCCTCCATCGTCGGCGGAGCGCTGGCGGTGGTGTTCTTCGAGCTGATCCTGCCGCGCCTCGCCCCGTCCATCGTCGAGGGCGCCTCGGGGGCCGGGGCCGGCGTCTTCGGCGGCGACCCGTGGGGCATCCCGAGCATCTACCCCTCGGCCGTGATCTCCATCGGCGCGCTCGTCATCGTGAGTCTCCTCACCAAGGCGCCGACCACCGCGGAGCTCGAGCCGCTGTTCGGGGCGAAGACGGCGGCGTAGGGCCTCCTCGTTCCCCTCTCACGACGAAGGCCGGGGCTTCCCCCCCCGGCCTTCGCGTTTCGCGGCACCTCACGCTCGGCGCCACTCTCCCCTCACGTCTCGCCGCTCACGTTGTTTCCCCCTACAGCCCGACCAGCACCTGCGCGATGACGATCTTGGCGATGAGCGCCACCGGATAGACCGCCGCGTAGGAGATGTTGGTGTTCTCGGAGCCGGTGTGCGCGCTCGCGAACGCCAGCGCCGCCGGCTGGGTGTGGATGCCGGCGAGGATGCCGTACGAGCTGATGGCGTCGAGGTGGAAGAGCTTCCGCGCCAGGACGAGGATCGTCCCCGCCGAAAGGGCCGTGACCAGCATCCCCACGAGCAGCAGCGAGACGCCCTGGTGCGACAGGGTGTGGACGAAGCTCCCCCCCGCCCGCGTCCCCACCGCCGCGAGGAAGAAGAGGATGCCGAGCTGGCGCAGCGTGAGGCTCGCGTTGGACGACATCGTCCACACCACCGGCCCGGTGC
>JBEKGT010000232.1:0-4170 GCA_050012655.1 Gemmatimonadales bacterium
GCCGAAGGCGATGGTGCCGCGGCCCGCGCCGACGCTCCCCTCGGCGACGGGCCCCTCGCTCGCGGCTCGGAGCGCCTCGAAGACCGTCGCCTCACTGACCGGCCGGCGGCGGATGTCGTTCAGCCCACCGTCGTTCGTCTCGCCGACGACCGCGTTGATGGAACGCACCTGCTCGTTGCCCGGGAGGGCGAGGAGCCAGCTGAGGACCGCGTCGGCGGCGCGGGGGACACAGAGCGTGCAGGTGAGGACGATCGGCGACTCGAGCTCGCCCAGCTCCCGGACCTGCGCGATGCCGGTGAGCTTTCCGAATCCGTTCCCCACGCTCACCGCCGCGGGAACCTTCTCCTGGAAGATGTTGCCGCCGTGCGGCAGGATGGCGGTGACGCCGGTGTTGATGGAGTCGCCCGCGGCGAGGGTGATCTGCCCCACGCGGACACCGGCGACGTCGGTGATGGCGTCGAGGGGTCCGGTGGGGAGGATGCCGACGACGATGCCGAGGTCCCGGGCGCGCGGCCGCGGGGTCTGCGCCGCAACGGGCAGCACGAGGAGAAGGGCGAGAGGGGCGAGAAGGGCACGACGGGTCGGGCGCACCATACAAGAAGATGACCGCTCAGGACGGCGCGCTCAAGGCCCGGGGACCTCGAGGAGCCATAGGTCGGACGGCGCGCCGAACGGCTGGGTGGCCTGCTGCGCCTCCACGACGAAGCGGCGGCCGCCCGCGGCGGCAATGTGCACCATGGGCCCAGCGAAGCTGGTCGCCAGCACGGTGACCGCGGAGGTCGCGGGATCGAGGCGCTGGAGCGCACCGCCCCCGGAGGTGATCGCCACCGCCGCGCCGTCCACCGCGGCCAGATCCGTCACCGGGCCGCCGAACCGGCCCACCGGCGTCCGGAGACCAGTCACGGGGTCGAGGAGGGCGAGCGCGGACGGGTCGCTCTCGCGCACCACCCACGTCCCGCCCGAGGGCGCCTGCGCCCACGCGATCACCGAATCGCCGCCCGGCACGGGGGTGATGGCGCGGGAAGCCAGATCCATGTCCTCGAGCGCGAGCGGCACGTACACCGTGTCGGCGATCCGCGCGGGGGGAGGGCGGCTCACGATGTAGATCTGCTCCCACGTCGCCAGGAACCGGAGGTGGCCCGCGTCGAGCCAGGCGATCTTCGAGGCGAAGTCGGCGCGGCGCGGGATGGGCCCCGCCTCGGCGTAGTTCACGACGGCACGGATCTGCGTGGTGTCGGCGGGGTGGTCCACCGGCACCACCATCAGGTAGGCGTCGTAGAAGGCCTGCGGCCCGATGCGAGGCCCGCGCTGCCACGTGAACGCGATGCGCGAGCCGTCGGGGGAGAGCGCCGGCTCGTACCACGAGTGCACGAACGTGTCCGTCGCGGGGAGGAGACTGTGCGGGCAGAGGAGCCGCTGGATCGTCCCGCCCTCGACCGGCAGGAAGGCGAGGCATTCCTCCCGCCCGATCGGCGAGTAACCCAGGTTGGGGTAGGCATCGCCCTGCCGCGCGTAGGCGAGGACGCCGCCCGAGACGCTGGGCGTGCGGTCGTTGAGGACGGAGAAGGTGAGGCGGCGCGGCAGCGTGGCGGAGTAGGGGCCGACACCCAGCGGCGCCTGGACGCTGCCCGGCGCCGTGTGCTCGCAGGCCGCCAGCGCCAGCGGGGCGAGGATCAGCGCGAGCACTTGGGAACGCGGGGTCACGCCCGGAAGATGGCGCGGGGGTTGAGCTGACTCAAGGCGACGACGCGGAGGGAGCGGCCCTGCGAGTGGACCAGCGGATCACCATCAGGTCGTCGTGGCGCGACGCCAGGCGGCCCTTCCTGGGGGGGCACACCGCGTAACTGGACGGCACGATGACGCGGTCCTGAAGCCCCGCCTGGAACGTGGCCCGGCCGGTGCCGTCCGTCGCGCCGGGTCCCGGCACCGCTTCACACGCCCCGAGGAGGAACCGCAGCGGCGCCAGGGCGGGTGGGAGCTGCGCGCGGGCCGGCACCGCGAGCAGGGCGACGAGCAGGGTGGCGAGGGCCCATCGGGGACGCGTCATGCCTGCCCCTCCGCGCCGGCGCGGCTTGAATCGCGCAGGAGCGACTTGCGGTAGACGTGCTGGGTCTTGGCGCGCGCGTAGCCGAGGCGCTCGTAGAAGGGATGCGACTCCGCGCGCACGACGTTGCTTCGCACCGAGACCTCGGTGAGCCCGCGCGCCCGGGCCCAGTGCTCGACCGCCGCCACGAGCGTGCGACCGACGCCGCCGCGGCGCCGCGCAGTGTCGACCACGAGGCCGAGGATCTCGCAGCGCCGTCCCGACTCGAACAACTCCTGCTCCGCGGCATGCACCCAGGCGATCACCGTGCCGTTCTCCTCTGCGACGAGCAGGAGGTGGTCGGGCAGGGTCACCAGCCGCTCGATCCGCGCGCGGATCTCGCCGGCCCGGGACGGATAGCCGAGCTGCACGACCAGCGCGTCCAGGCGAGGCGCGTCGGCGCCGGCGGGGGGCCGGATCGCCAGCGTCGCGTCGTCGGAGCGCCCCGTGTCCGGCGTCCGCCTCACGCGGAGGGGGGTCCGGCCGGCGAGGGCGCCCCGTACACGATCCCGCGCCGTTCGGGGCCGAGCACCGCGGCGAGGGAGGCGAGGGAGAAGGCGAGTCCGGCGGTGATGGCCATCGCCCAAGCGTAGCTGACGTGCTTCGCCGCGAGCGCTTGGAGGAAGCCGATGGTCCCGCCGATCATCATCCCGCACTGGTAGGCGAAGCCGGGGAGGAAGCCCCGCACCGCGTCGGGCACCAGCTCGGTGATGTGGGCGGGGATGATGCCCCACGCCCCCTGCACGAAGAACTGCATCAGGAAGGCGCCGACCACCAGCACCGCGAGGGAGGGGGCGAAGGCCCAGATCGGGATGACGGTGAGGGCACAGACCAGCGCGAGCGCGATGGAGCGCCGCCTCCCCAAGCGGTCGGAGATGAGGCCGAAGAGCACGCCCCCGGCGATGGCGCCGACCATGGAGAGCGCGGTGAGGAGCGCGCGGCGGCCGGGCTCGAGGTGCCAGTCGCGCTGCAGGAAGGTCGGGTACATGTCCTGGGTGCCGTGCGAGACGAAGCCCATCCCGGTCATCAACACGAGGAGGGTGAGGAAGATGGGCCAGTGGCGCATCACGGCGCGGCCGATGCCACCCCAGTCGCGCTCCCGCGTCCGCTCCCACACCTCCGATTCCTTCACCCGGTAGCGCACGAAGACGGCCAGGAGCGCCGGGAGGCCGCCGATGAAGAAGAGGGGCCGCCATCCCCAGCGCGGGAACACGAGCCAGTAGCTGAGCGCGGCGAGGAGGTAGCCGGCGGCGTACCCCTGCTGGAGGAGGCCGGAGAAGACGCCCCGCCAGCGGGGCGGGACCTTCTCCATCACCAGCGACGCCCCCACGCCCCACTCGCCCCCCATCCCGATGCCGAAGAGGGCGCGGAGGACGAGGAAGGTGGCGAAGTTGGGCGCGAGCCCGGAGAGCACCTCGACGACTGAGTAGAAGACGAGGTCGGCCATCAGCGGGAGACGCCGGCCGTAGCGGTCGGCGAGGAGCCCGAAGATGAAGGCGCCCACGGGACGGAAGGCGAGCGCGAGGGTGATCGAGAGCGCGACCGCCGCGTCGGAGCGGCCGAACTCCTTCGCGATCGCCGTGAGGGTCATCACGACGAGGAAGAAGTCGAACGCGTCGAGGGTCCAGCCGAGGAAGCCGGCGAAGACCGCGGCGCGGTGGTCGGAGGCGGCCGGAGCGCCGGGCGGCGCGGGCGTCATCGCACCGGGTGGCGCAGGATCGTCCGGAGCCGCGCGGGGGGGGTGCGCCGCGGGTCCGAGAGGTAGATCTCGTGGTGCACGCCGCGGAACGCGAGGTCCCGTTCCGCCGCGAAGCCGAGCATCGCCTCGAGGGTCGCCGGCTCCTTGTCGTACCCGCCGACGTGCAGCATCTGCACGCACCGCCCTTCGCGGATCGTCTCCAGCCTCACCTTCCCGACTTCGGCGACCTTCCCCTTCGCGAGGAGCGCCTTCTTGGCGCGCGCGAGGTCGGCGGCGGTGACGAACGCCGGCGTGCGGATGAGGACCTTCCAGCGCCACTGGCTCGGGGACCTCACGGAGAAGGGCGCGCGCCGGTCGGGACCCCACCACAGCCCTTCGAGCGCCGCCA
>JBEKGT010000233.1:0-4992 GCA_050012655.1 Gemmatimonadales bacterium
GCAGACGCGCCGCTTCTCGCCCCGGCTGAGGTGCTGCGGGAGCCGCTCCTCGAATCCCCCCATGCCGACCTGTCCAAGCGCGCGCGCCACCCGCTCGTCGAGCGCGGCGCCGCGAAGGCCCAGCTGCTGCGGCCCGAACGCCACGTCCTCCCACACCGTCGGGCAGAAGAGCTGGTCGTCGGGGTCCTGGAAGAGGAGCCCGACCCGGGCGCGGATCTCCGGCAGATGCGGCTCGGCGACGGGGACGCCGAGCACGAATACCGCCGGCGCCGCCGCGGGCCGCTCGGGGAGGAGCCCGTTGAGGTGCAGCAGCAGCGTGGACTTGCCGGCGCCGTTGGGGCCGACGAGCGCGATGCGCTCTCCCTCCGCTACCACGAGGCTCACCGCGCGCAGCGCGTCGGTGCCGTCGGCGTAGCGGTACGACAGCCCCCGCACCTCGACCGCGTTCACGTCCGCCACCCCCGCGCGCACATCGCCGCGTAGACCCGCTCCGCGCGCTCCGACGAGCGGACGAAGAGCTGGGCGGCGACGCTCGCCGACCCCCGCCAGGCGAGGCCGCGGCCCGCGGCGAAGGAGCGGCTCCGCCGCGCCCGGCTCATCCGGGCCGCCTCGTCCACCAGCAGGGAGAGGTAGCGGTACATCAGCGCGAGCGAGGTCACCAGGAGCGCGGGCACGCGCAGCCGCCAGAGCACGCCGAGGAGGTCGGAGAAGCGCGTCGTGCTCGAGAGGAGCACCATCGTGACCAGGCAGAGCGTGCTCTTCGTCAGCATCGCCAGGAAGACCATGGCCCCGCCCTGCTGCGCCAGCGAGAGTGCCGCGACGCCGAGCACGAAGGGCTCGAGGAGGAGGATCCGGCGGGCCAGCGCGCGCGCGGGGAGCCGAGCCAGCGCGGCCACCAGCGCGAGGAACGCCGCGCACGCCGCGTAGCCGGTCCACGCGTCGCGCGGCAGGATCACCACCGAGCGCCGCGCCGCGCGGCCTGCGCGCCGCCCCGCGAGAGGACCCGCGCCGCCGCCCAGGCGATGACGAACGCCACCACGGCGCCGATGGCCCCGGCGAGTGCCGTGGACCCCGCCCCTGCGCCGAGCCCGGGCACGAGGTAGCGGGCGAAGGGCGCCGGGACGAGCGGGGCCGCCACGCGCGGCGCGAACCCCAGCCGCTCCGCGACCCGCTGGAGCCCGTCAGGCCAGTGCGAGGCGACTGGCGCGACGAACACGACGAGCCCCAGCGCCACCACGAGACCGTACGCGGCGACGCCGGCGTAGCCGCGCCAGCCGCCCGCGCTCGCCGGCTCGTGGAGCAGCTCCGGCCGCGCGCGCGCCACCGCCGCGACCACAAGCGTGGTGATGAGCGCTTCCCCGAGGCCGATGAGCATGTGCACCCCGGCCATCGCGGGGAGCGCCACGCGCCACGCCACGGTTCCCGACACCGCAAGCTCGCCGGCGCACGCCACGGCCGCCGCGACCGTGGAGCACCAGGCCGCGAAGCCGGTGGCTAGGAGGGTACCGCGGAGGCCGCCGCCGGCGAGGCGCCGCACGAGGCGGTAGACCCCGTACCCGACCAGCGGCGCGACGAGCGCCATGTTGAAGAGATTGGCGCCGAGCGCGGTGAGCCCGCCGTCGGCGAAGAGGAAGCACTGGAGGATGAGCACCGCGCTCATCACGAGCACCGACGCGCTGCCGCCGAGGAGCACGGCCGCCAGGACGGCGCCGATCAGGTGCCCCGACGTCCCACCGGCCACCGGGAAGTTGAGCATCTGGGCCGCGAAGACGAACGCCGCCGCGAGGCCGATCAGCGGCACCCGGCGGGCGGGGAGCGACCGGCGCACCCGGCGCAGCGCGACCCCCAGGCCGGCGGCCGAGAGGACACCCGCGGCCACCGCGGTCTGCGCGTCGAGGAACCCATCGGGGATGTGCATGGCGTCGGTCGTCCGAAAGGGCCGGGAGCCCGGGGCGGCGCCCGGAGGCCGGGCGTCGCGGTCCGGAAGGGTACGGCGGGTCCGTCGGCCTGCGATGCCCGGGGCGGGGGTCGAACCCGCACGGGGTTTCCCCCGGGGGATTTTAAGTCCCCTGCGTCTGCCGGTTTCGCCACCCGGGCGGGAGAGCGGGAAACGGGACTCGAACCCGCGACCCCAACCTTGGCAAGGTTGTGCTCTACCAACTGAGCTATTCCCGCGTCCTGGCGTCAAGCTAGGCCGCGCCGGCGCGCAGCGTCAAGCCCATTCGCGCATTGACATTCACCGCGCCGGGCGCTACCTCTCCCCCGTTCTCATCCGTAGTTGTACGGCTTCTCCAAATCGCATGTATCGGAGGCGTAGGTATGCGGCGAAAGGCCGTCGTACTCACGGCTGCTCTGCTGGCTGCCACCGGGCTCAGCGCCTCGCGCGCATCGGCCCAGGGCTTCTCGGTGTACGAGCACGACGCGTGCGCCATGGGTCGGGCGGGCGCGGGCGTCGCGGCTCCGTGCAGCGGAGGCAGCGCGATCTTCTTCAACCCCGCGGGCATCGTGACGGGCCAGGCGGGCAAGTGGAACATCGCCGCCGGCGTGACGATGATCCCGCCGCGCGGCAGCTTCACCGACAGCGTGTCGGGCACCACCACCGACATGGTGAAGAACAACATCCCCGTCCCCGACCTGTACATCACGCATCAGCTCAGCTCGCGGCTGGCGCTCGGCGTCGGGATGTTCGCGCCGTACGGCCTGACGACAGAGTGGCCGGCCAGTTTCATCGGCCATTTCCTCTCGTACAAGTCCACGATCGCGAGCATCTACCTGCAGCCGACGGTAGCCTACAAGGTGAGCCCGCGGATCCAGGTCGGTGTGGGCGTGGACTTCGTCCGCACGATGGTGGACCTGCATCAGTACGTCGAGCTCTCGAGCCAGCTGGCGCAACCCGGCGTGACCTTCGCCATGCTGGGCGTGCCGGTCGGGACGGCGTTCGCCGACGCGCGCATCCACGGCGACGGGAACGCCACCGGCTTCCACGTGGGCGTGATCCTCAAGCCGACCGACAACCTCAGCATCGGGGCCCGCTACATGAGCGGCGTGACCATCACCGGCTCCGGCTACGCCGGGTTCACGCAGCTCGGCACCGGCATCACGCTCGCAGCCGGCAATCCGTTCGGCGCGCCCGCCAAGACGCCGCTCGACGCGCTCCTCGCGAGTCAGTTCTCCACTGGGGCGCTCGTCACGCAGGCGGTCTCGGCCACGCTGCCGATGCCGGCCCAGGCCGTCGTGGGTGTCGCCTTCGCCGTGCGCCCCGACCTGCGCCTGTTCGGCGACGTGCAGTGGACGCAGTGGAGCAAGTTCGTGGAGCTCCCACTGACCTTCACCGGCACGTCCGCAGCGCAGCAGCTGCCGGCCGACACGCTGTACGAGGGTTACAAGGACACCTACGATTTCCGGGTCTCGGCCGAGTACACCGCGAGCCCGAAGCTGACGCTGCGCGCCGGCTTCCTGAGCCACAACGCCGCCTCCCCGTCGTACACGGTCACGCCGATACTGCCCGAAGGGGCGCGCGCCCAGTACATCCTCGGTGCCGGCTACCAGTTCACCCCCGGCATCCGCCTCGACCTGGCCTACCAGATCGTCAAGCAGCAGGACCGGCGCGGCCGCGTGATCGAGCCGCCCACCCGCGGTGCCGACGTGAACCAGGGGCTGTACAAGCTGTCGGCCAACCTCTTCGGCGCCAGCGTGGCGTTCGCGTTCTAAGGAGACCGACCATGACCTTCCGTCGCCTCGCGATCGCCGCCCTCGCGGTGCCGCTCCTCGCCGGGTGCGTCAGCAACGAGACCCTCGGCACCCGGCCCACACCGAGCGGCGGCGCGCTCTTCACGAGCTACGTCGCGCTCGGCACCAGCATCGCCGCGGGCATGCAGTCCGGCGGCATCAACGATTCCACCCAGAAGCAGGCGTACCCGTACCTGCTCGCCGTGGCCATGGGCCTCACCCCGGGCCGTGACTGGCATTACCCGAAGTTCAGCATGCCCGGCTGCCCGGTGCCCTACGACAGCATCCTCGGCCAGCACCGCATCGGGGGCGCCACGGCCTCCTTCTGCGCGCTGCGGGACCCGGCTACGACGTCGCCATACGAGAACAACCTCGGCATCCCGAGCATCCGGGTCGCCCAGCTGCTCGACATCACGCGGCTCGACTTCAAGCCCACCGATACGCTCGGACTGGCGCAGTTCATCACCGGCAGCGTGAACCCGGTGGACATGTTGGCCGCGGCGCATCCGACGTTCGTGACGCTGGAGATCGGCGCCAACGACGTACTGGGCGCCGCCACCCATGGCGACGCGACGCTGCTCACGCCGATCGACACGTTCACGCTCTACTTCGGCCGGGTGGCGGACAAGATCGACGCCACGGGGGCGAAGGTCGCGGTGGCGAACGTGCCGAACGTGACACGGATCCCGCACTTCACCAAGGGCTCCACGCTCTTCTGCCTCAAGACCGGCGCGTGCGGCATCCCGGCGACTGCGCCGTTCAGCTCGGCCTCGTTCCTCGTCGCCGCGAATTGCGCTCCGGCAGCTGCGGGAGGCGTGGGTGACACCTACCTGCTCGCCCTCACTCCGACCGCGACCATCGCGGGCGTGCTCGCCGCCGGCGGCGCCGCGAAGCTCGACTGCGCCAACGACACCGCGCAGGTGAACCTCGGCGGCGGCTTCGGCAGTGCGGGCGCGACGATCAACCAGGCGGAGTACACCGCCATCACCGGCCGGGTCGCGGCGATCAACACCTACATCGCGGCGCAGGCGACCGCGCGCGGCTGGGCCCTGGTCAACCTCGACAGCGCCCTCGGCGCCAACGCGGCGTCGGTCCCGCTGATCCCGAATCTCTCCGGTCCCGCCATCAACCTCATGGGCACGCTGTTCTCCGAAGACGGCGTACATCCCAAGGCCGCGGGACACCAGCTCGTCGCCACGGCGTTCAAGAACGCGATCAACCACACCTTCGGAACGGGCCTCTAGCGGATCACGCTCGCGGCAC
>JBEKGT010000234.1:0-4087 GCA_050012655.1 Gemmatimonadales bacterium
CGGACGGCAACGCGCAACAGAAGACGATCCTCGGCGGCAAGGGCGCGAACCTCGCCGAGATGACCAACCTTGGCATCCCGGTTCCGCCGGGCTTCACGATCTCGGCCGAGCTGTGCAACACCTACATCGCGCGCGGCACCTACCCGCCGGAACTCAAGGCGGAGGTCGAGGCCAACCTCGCCAAGCTCGAGAAGCTGATGGGCCGCACCTTCGGCGCCGCGAAGCTGCCGCTGCTGGTGTCAGTGCGCTCGGGCGCGGCGGTCTCGATGCCCGGGATGATGGACACGATCCTGAACCTCGGGATGAACGACCAGGTGGCCGAGGGGATCGCGCAGGAGATGGGCAACGCGCAGTTCGCCTACGACGCCTACCGGCGCTTCGTGCAGATGTACGGCGACGTGGTGATGGGCCTCAAGGGGAGCAAGAGCCCGTTCGAGGCGCTCCTCCACGCCAAGAAGGAGGCGCGCGGGGTCAAGCGGGACATCGACCTCTCGGCCGCCGACCTCAAGGCGCTGGTGGCGGAGTACAAGGCGGCGCTGAAGAAGATCGAGCCGCGCGGCTTCCCGGAGGACCCGAAAGCGCAGCTGTGGGGCGCGATCGAGGCGGTGTGGCGCTCGTGGCAAGGCGATCGCGCGGTGACGTACCGCCGGCTCCACGGCGTCCCCGAGACCCTCGGCACCGCGGTCAACGTCCAGACGATGGTGTTCGGCAACCTCGGCGAGGACTCGGGAACGGGGGTGGCCTTCACCCGCGACCCTTCGACGGGGGAGCACCGCTTCTTCGGCGAGTTCCTGGTGAACGCGCAGGGCGAGGACGTGGTGGCGGGCATCCGGACGCCGCAGTCCATCGAGGAGATGGCGCAGAAGTTCCCCAAGGCGTACGAGCAGCTGGTCGCGACGTACCAGCGGCTGGAGAAGCACTACCGCGACATGCAGGACCTGGAGTTCACGGTGGAGCGCGGCACCCTCTACCTCCTCCAGACCAGGAACGGCAAGCGCACCGGCGCCGCGGCGGTGAAGATCGCCGTGGACATGGTGAAGGAAGGGCTCATCACCAAGGAGGAGGCGCTGCTGCGGGTCTCCCCCGACGCGCTCGACCAACTCCTCCACCCGATGATCGATCCGGCGGCGCCGATCACGCTGCTGGCGAAGGGCCTCCCCGCTTCGCCGGGCGCGGCGTCCGGCCAGGCGGTGTTCACGGCAGACGAGGCGTTCGCGTGGGCCGCCGAGGGGAAGGCGGTCATCCTGGTGCGCGAGGAGACGAGCCCCGAGGACATCAAGGGGATGGCGGCGGCGAAGGGGATCCTCACCGCGCGCGGCGGGATGACCTCGCACGCGGCGGTCGTGGCGCGCGGCATGGGCAAGTGCTGCGTCGCCGGCGCGAAGGACGTCCACGTGGACGCCGCCGCCGGCAGCTTCACGGCCGGCGGCCATACGGTGAAGCGCGGCGACTGGATCACCCTCGACGGCTCCAACGGCCGCGTGATCGTCGGGAAGGTCCCGACCGTCGCACCGACGCTGGGGGACTACTTCGGCGAGTTCATGGGGTGGGCCGACGCGGTCCGCAAGCTCAAGGTGCGCACCAACGCCGACACCCCCGCCGACGCGGCGCGCGCACGCGGCTTCGGCGCGGAGGGGATCGGCCTCACCCGCACCGAGCACATGTTCTTCGAGGGGGACCGCATCAAGGCGATGCGCGAGATGATCGTGGCCCGCGACAAGGCGGGGCGCGAGAAGGCGCTCGCCAAGCTCCTGCCGATGCAGCGGAGCGACTTCGAGGGGATCTTCACGGCGATGGACGGCCTGCCGGTCACCATCCGGCTCCTCGACCCGCCGCTCCACGAGTTCCTGCCCCACGAGCCGGAGGACATCGCCGAGCTGGCGAAGGAGATGGGGATCTCGGCGAAGGACCTGACCGAGACCGTCGCGTCTCTGCACGAGGCCAACCCGATGCTCGGGCACCGCGGCTGCCGCCTCGGCATCAGCTACCCCGAGATCACCGAGATGCAGGCGCGGGCCATCTTCGAAGCCGCCGTCAACGTCACCGCCAAGGGGGTGAAGGCGATCCCCGAGGTGATGATCCCGCTGGTCGCCACGGTGAAGGAGTTCTCGAACCAGGAGGCGATCGTGCGCCGGGTGGCCGCGGAGGTGTTCAGCAAGACCAGGAAGGAGGTCCCCTACCTCGTCGGCACGATGATCGAGCTGCCGAGGGCGGCGCTCACCGCCGACGAGATCGCCGGGGCGGCGGAGTTCTTCTCCTTCGGCACCAACGACCTCACGCAAACCACCTTCGGCCTCTCGCGCGACGACGCGGGCCGCTTCCTCCCCTTCTACGCCGAGCAGGGGCTCCTCCCCGCCGACCCGTTCCAGCAACTCGACCAGGTGGGCGTCGGGAAGCTCATCAAGATGGGCATCGACCTCGGCCGCGGCGCCCGCAAGGACCTCAAGGTCGGTATCTGCGGCGAACACGGCG
This sequence comes from Gemmatimonadales bacterium, assembly GCA_050012655.1. Lineage (GTDB taxonomy): Bacteria > Gemmatimonadota > Gemmatimonadetes > Gemmatimonadales > JACORV01 > JADGQW01. The sequence goes on from JBEKGT010000234.1 coordinate 2,473, forward strand.
GCGACCCGTCGAGCGTGATGTTCTGCCACCGCGTGGGGATGAACTATGTCTCCTGCTCCCCCTTCCGCGTGCCGATCGCGCGGCTGGCCGCGGCGCAGGCGGCCCTGGAGGAGAAGGGGCACCAGAACAAGTCGTCTACTGTCTGAGCGGAGGGAATCGATGACTGGTGCCACCTTCACGAGGACGGCGACGCTGGTGGCCGGCGGGCTCGTCCTCGCCGCCGCGCTCGCCGCGCAGCAGCCGCCTGCTGCGGCGCCCGGCCAGAATCCGCCGCGCCCCACCGTGACGCAGGCGGTGGGCGGGGGCACGGCCGCGTACCTCGTCCAGAACCCGCAGGTCCTGCAGCTCACGCCGGAGCAGGTGCAGCGCGTGGCCAAGGTGGCGAACCGGGTGGACAGCATCAACACGCCAGTGCGGAACCGGATGCAGGCGGTCACCGGAGGCCGGCGGCTGGTGGACATGACGCCGGCTGAGCGCCGCCGCGTCGGCCCGCAGCTCCGGCCGCTGCTCCAGCAGCTGCAGGCGAACAACGAGACGTCCCTTGACTCGATCGAAGGGATCCTCACGCCCGAACAGACCACGCACCTCGAGGCGCTGCGGGCGGAGTACAAGGAGCGCATCGAGGCGCGTCGTGCGGCGATGGCACAGCGGCGGAGAGGGTAGAGACCGAACAGCAGTTCCCAGACGCCAAGAAGCTACGGAATTGTACGACGCGGGCCCGGCCGAGAGATCGCCGGGCCCGTCTCGCCTTCGCAGGAACGGTACTGCCCTGCACCCTCCGGACCTTCCCACGGGCCCGTCCTGCAACCTTCGACGCCCCGCCCCTGCCTTTGCTCCTCCTTGGCGTCTTGGCGTCCGGTACCCGCCTACTGCAGTGTCTCTCCCAGCACCTTCGCCGCCTGCTCCCTCCGGAACGCGACCAGCTGCTCCTTGAGCGGCGGCCGGGAGGTGGCGAGGATGGCCACCGCCAGGAGAGCGGCGTTGGTCGCGCCCGCCTTGCCGATCGCCAGCGTCCCGACGGGGACCCCCGCCGGCATCTGCGCCATCGAGAGGAGGGAGTCGAGCCCCTTGAGCGAGGCCGATTCCATGGGCACGCCGAGCACCGGCGCGACGGTGTGCGCGGCGACGACTCCCGCCAGGTGCGCCGCCCCGCCGGCGGCGGCGATGAACACCTCTGTCCCCTCCGCCGCGCGTTCCTTGACCCACGCCTCCAGCTCTGCGGGCGTGCGGTGCGCCGAAAGGACCCGGCACTCGTGCGGGACGCCGAAGCGCGTCAGCATCTCGTCCGCAGCGCGCATCACCTCCCAGTCGGACTTGCTCCCCATCACCACCGCGACGAGCGGCACGGTCACCCCTTGTTCATCACGTTGCCGATGGCCGTGAACACCAGGCCGAGCGCAAACGACACGCTGGCCGCCGTCCACGCCGCGCCCTTCGTGGTCCTCTCCATCGCGCGCACGCCGAACGCCGTGATGAGGAGGCCCCACACGCTGAACGGGGAGATCCCCTTGAGGAGGCCGTCCACGAACTTGCCGAGCGAGGCGTCCTGCGGCAGGAGGAGGTCGAGGCCGAACGAGACCTGGTAGTCCGCCACCGTCTGGAGCTCGCCACCATG
>JBEKGT010000235.1:0-4084 GCA_050012655.1 Gemmatimonadales bacterium
TGGCGCAGCGGTGCCGCCCGTCGGCGAGGGGCCCCGCCAGCTTCAGGGGCTGGCGCGCGCAAGGCACGAACAGGACGCGCTCCAGCCCCAGCGCCTCGGCCGCCCGGTCCGCCGCGATCAGATGGCCGTGGTGAACGGGGTCGAAGCTACCGCCCAGGACGCCCGTTCCCACACGCCTCCCGCACGTCGCGACGGTTCGGGTAGTACTGCGCCAGATGGTCGCACGTCTCCTGCAACTCCTCCTTGTAGCCGATCGCGCGGTAGGAGCGCACCAGCGTGACGAATGCGTCCGGCACCAGCACCGACGAAGGGTAGGTGGTGATCAAGTCGCGGAGGTAGAGGATCGCCGAGTCATACCCGCCGCGCTTGAAGTAGAAGAGCCCGTTCTCGTACGACTTCCGCGCGAACCGCTCGTTCAGCCCGCGGACCCGGATGTAGCTGATCGCCGACGCCTCGCTGTCGGGGTAGCGCCCCTGCAGCTCCTGCCAGGTCGCGAGGGCCGTCTGCCCGCTGGTCGGGTCGAGCTCGGGCCGCCGCCACAGCTCCGCGAAGCTGTCACCCGCGCGCAGCAGCGCGGTCGGCGCGAGCGGCGACTCCGGGGCCTCGTCGGCCACCCGCCGGAACTCCCGCGAGGCGGTGACGAAGTCCCGCGTCCCGAAGTACGTCTCGGCGAGGTAGAACCGCGACAGCGCGAAGAGCGAGTCCCGCGCCGTCAGGTCGTACGTCAGCTTCTGCAGCCCCTGCTGCGCGCGCTCGAAGTTGCCACGGTGGAACTCCCGCAGCGACGCCTCGTACAGCGCGATGTTGTCGTGGAACGCCGCCGGGTTGAAGTGCGCGCATCCCCCGAGCGCCACCACCGCCACCGCCGCAACCGCAATTGCGCGGCGGAGGGGGCGTGTCCCGTCCCTCCGGCCCGTCCTGGACCCCCTCACCCGCGGCGCCGCGAGCCCCTCCGTGTGTTCCACGTCAGCGATCCCCCCCCTCGAGGAGCTTGCGCAACTGCTCGTTGGCCCTTGCCGCGGTGGCGTCGTTCTCGCCGCCCCCCGCCGCCGCGCGCCGGTACGCGTCCGCCGCCTTCGCCGTGTCACCCCCGGCCCACGCCGCGTCACCCGTCAGGAGCCATGCGACCCGCACGATCGAGTCCGGCTCCCCGTACGCGATCGCCGTCCGGAACCACGCCGTCGCGTCGTCGAGGAGCCCCGCGCCCAGCGCATCCCTCCCCCGCTGCACCGCGCACGTCGCCAGGCCCGTCCGCGCCGCGCGGGCCAGCGCCGGCGACGGGGACCGCCGCAGCACGCTCTCGTAGGCGCGCTGACCGGCGTCGAACTGCATCAGCTGCACGTTCACGTCGCCGTACAGCACCAGCAGCGAGTCCGCCGCCGCGGGGCCGCTCACCGCCGCGGCCTGCAGTAGGAGGTCGAGCGCGTCCCCGGGCCGCACCACGGGCTCGAACGACGCCCCGAGCGCCGCCGCCAGCGCGCCGAGGGGCCGGTCCGGCTGGATCTCGCGCAGTCCCGCCACCGCCTGTCCGAGCGCCACGAAGTCGTGCGCGTCGATCGCCAGCACCCCGGCGTGCATCAGCCCCTCCGCCGCCTCCAGCGCCGAGGCCGGCTCCGCCGTCGCCAGGTCGCGGTAGGCCCGCACCGCGTCCTGCAACGCCCCCGCATGCAGAGCCGCCGCGCCGAACTTCGCGCGCAGCTCCGCCGACGGCGACCGCTGGCGGAGCGCCAGCCGGTACTCGGCCAGCGCGTCGGTGAAGGACCGCTCAGCGTAGCGGCGGTCCCCGAGCCGTTCGTGGTCCGGCCCCTGCGTGCACCCCGCGACCAGGAGCGCCACGAGAGACCAGCGCCACGCCCGTGACCCGCGCCTCGCGGCGCCGGGCCCGTGGCTCACGCGCCCACCCGCTCCAGGAGCGCGAGGTACGCCACGACCTTCGGATCGCCCGGGGTCCGCGCGCGGCACGCTTCCCACGCGGCGCGCGCGGCCTCCCGGTCGCCCTCGAGGTAGCACGCGAGCCCGAGCGATGCGCGTGCCGCATCGTACCCGGGACGCGCCGCGAGGATCGCCTCGAGGTCCTGCCGCGCGCCCGCCGCGTCCCCCTCGCCGAGCCGCAGCCGCGCCAGCCGGTACCGGAGGTCGAGGAACTCGGGGCGGAGCGCCGCCGCCGCCTCGAACTGGACGATGGCCTGCGCGATGCCCCCTGCCTCCACGTAGGCCTCGCCCAGCTCGGCGTGGAGATTGGCGAGCTGCGACGCCACCGGCGCCGAGAACCCGGTGTGGTCCACCGCTCCCAGCCCCTGCGCCGCGGCGAACGCCGCCGTGGCCTCGTCGGAGCGGCCGAGGTCGTTCAGCGTCACCGCCCGGTTCAGATGCGCGTCCACGTACCGTGGGTTCAGCGCCAGGGCGCGGTCGAACTCCGCGAGCGCCTCCTCCCGCTGGCCGACCATCGCGTACGCCAGCCCGAGGAGGTGATGCGCGTCGGCGAACGCCTTCCCTGTCGCGACCACCTCCCGCAGGAGATGGATGGCGCCGTAGGCGTCGCCGGCGTCCAGCCGCTCCTTCGCCCGGGCGACCTGCCGGTCAGGACGAGCGTCCATCGGCTTCCTCCTTGAACCAGCGCACGAACCGCGGGATCCCCTCCTCCACCAGCACGGTGGGCGCGTACCCCAAGAGCCGCCGCGCCTTCGTCACGTCGGCGCAAGTGCGGCGCACGTCGCCGGGCTGCGGGGGACGCCGCTCCAGGCGCGCCACCGACGGCAGCCCCTCGGCCGCGAGCGCCGCCGCGATCAGCTCCACCAGGCGGTCGAGGCGCGTCGTCCGCGACTCGCCGAGGTTCACGATCTCGAGCGCCCCGCCCGGCCCCGCCTCCGCCCCCGTCCACGCTACCGCACCGAGCACCCCGCCGATGATGTCGTCGATGTAGGTGTAGTCGCGCTCCGCCGACCCGTCCCCGTAGAACGGGATGGACTGGCCCGCCGCGGTCCGCCACGTGAAGGCGTGGATCGCCAGGTCGGGGCGCTGCCGCGGCCCGTACACCGTGAACAGCCGCAGCGCCGCGATGCGCAGCGGATAGAGGTGAGCGTAGGTCGCGCACAGCAGCTCCCCCGCCCGCTTGGTGGCGGCGTACGGCGAGATCGGCTCGACGGCCGGCCAGTCCTCCCGGAACGGCACCGGCGCGCTGTCGCCATACACCGACGAGGAGCTGGCGAACACCACCCGCCGCACCCCCACGAGGCGCGCCGCCTCGAGCACCCGCACGGTGCCGAGGACGTTCACCGACGCGTACAGCTCGGGCTCTTGGATCGACGGCCGCACCCCCGCACGCGCCGCGAGGTGCACCACCACCATCTCCGCGCGCAGCAGGTCCGCCAGCAGCCGCCCGTCGCGCACGTCGCCTTCCACCAGCCGGAACGCCTCCGACCCCACGGCGCCGGCGAGGTTCCGCTCCTTCACCGCACGCGGATAGAGGTCGTCGAAGTTGTCGAGCCCCGTGACGTGGTGGCCCCCCGCCAGGAGCGCCTCGACCACGTGCGACCCGATGAATCCCGCCGCGCCGGTGACGAGGAACGCGGTCACGACAGCTTCGCGCGGAAGTAGGTGATGGTGCGCTCCAGCCCCGCAGCGAGCGGCACCTTCGGCTCCCACCCGAGGAGCGCGCGGGCCCGGGAGATGTCCGGCTGGCGCACCTTCGGATCGTCCTCCGGGAGCGGCTCCTGCACGATCGGTGACGACGAGCCCGTCTGGCGCAACACCTCCTCGGCGAGCTGGCGGACCGTGAACTCCACCGGGTTGCCGATGTTGGTCGGCTCCGCTGTGCCGCGCTCGAAGAGCCGCACGATGCCGTCGATGAGGTCGTCCACGTAGCAGAACGACCGCGACTGGCCACCGTCCCCGTACACGGTGAGCGGCTCGCCCTGGAGCGCCTGCACGATGAAGTTCGACACCACACGGCCGTCGTGCGGCCGCATCCGCGGGCCGTAGGTGTTGAAGATCCGGACGATGCGGGTGTCCACCCCGTGGAAGCGGTGGTACGCCATCGTCATCGCCTCGGCGAAGCGCTTCGCCTCGTCGTACACGCCGCGCG
>JBEKGT010000236.1:0-4067 GCA_050012655.1 Gemmatimonadales bacterium
AGATGATCGATCTCGACGGGACGGCCAACAAGGGCCGCCTCGGCGCCAACGCCATCCTCTCCGTCTCCATGGCCGTCGCGCGCGCGGCCGCGCGCGACGCCGGGATCCCCCACTACCGGTACCTCGGCGGGGCGATGGCCCACGTCCTCCCCGTGCCGATGATGAACGTCCTCAACGGCGGCGCCCATGCGTCGAACAACGTGGACGTGCAGGAGTTCATGATCGTCCCCATCGGGGCGGAGACGTTTCGCGAAGGGCTGCGCATCGGCGTCGAGGTGTTCCACGCCCTCAAGAAGGTGCTGGCGAAGCAGGGCCTCTCCACCGCCGTCGGCGACGAGGGGGGCTTCGCGCCGACCCTCAAGTCGAACGAGGCGGCCCTCGAGGCGCTGATCGCGGGCATCGAGGCGGCGAAGTACCGCCCCGGCGAGGACGTGGTGATCGCCCTCGACCCCGCCGCGAGCGAGTTCTACCACGACGGCTCCTACGTCTTCAAGAAGTCGGACAACGTCTCTCGCACGGCGGAGGAGATGATCGCGCTCTACACCGCGTGGGTGGACCGCTTCCCCATCGTCTCCATCGAGGACGGCCTCGCCGAGGACGATTGGGAAGGGTGGGGGAAACTCACCGAGGCGCTCGGCGACCGGATCCAGATCGTGGGCGACGACATCTTCGTCACGAACATGGACCGCCTGGCGCGCGGCATCGACGAGGGGATCGCCAACGCCATCCTGATCAAGCTGAATCAGATCGGCACGGTCACCGAGACGTTGGAGTGCATCGACCTGGCGCGGCGGAGCAGCTACGGAACGGTGATCTCCCACCGCTCGGGGGAGACCGAGGACACCTTCATGGCCGACCTCACGGTGGCCGTCGGCGCGGGGCAGATCAAGACCGGCAGCGCGAGCCGCACGGACCGGGTGGCGAAGTACAACCAGCTCCTGCGCATCGAGGAGGAGCTGGGGGACGCCGCCGAGTACCCGGGGAGGTCGCTCTATCTTGGCTGAGTCGGTGCCGCCGGCGCGGCCCGCGGCGCTCCCGGCGTGACGCGCGTCCGGCAGGTCCTCGTCGCGGTCGTCGTCGCCGGCATGGCGTACTACGCCGTGGAAGGGGGCGAGTACGGGACGATGGACCTCCTCGCTCTCCGCAAGCAGGTGCGCGGGGAGCGGGAGGCGATCGCGCGGCTGCGCATGGACGTGGACTCGCTGCTGCGCGAGCAGCAGGCGCTGGCGAACGATCCTGTCGTGCAGGAGCGGGTCGCGCGGGAGTTGTATGGGATGATCCGGCCGGGGGAGATACTGTATCAGGTGGTGCCGAGGGATACGACGGAGAGGTGATGGGTGATGAGTGATGCGTGATGCGTGATGCGTGATAGGGATAGGTGATAGGTGATAGGTGATGGGACGCGGCGCGGGGAGACTCGCGCCGCGTGCGTTTCGGGCACCGGGCGTTAAGGATCTCGGGCAGGCGAATCACGAGCGAAACAGTCGCTATTACGCGCGGCGGTTGGCGCAGTGGGCCGTGAGGGCGCATATTCGGCCGCAACCACCACCATGAGGTCCGGATGAGATTCCGCACCATGCTGGCCGGCGCGGCGGCGTTCGCGCTCGTCGCCTGCACCAAGCCCCCGCTCGACGAGCAGCAGAAGACCGCACTGGCCGACAGCATCGAGCAGTACGTAGCAGGCCCGTTCATCGCCACGTACAACTCGGGGAACGTGGATTCGATCCTCGCCACGTACGCGCCGGGGAACGGCGTCCAGTCGGCATCTGACGGGAAGATCCTCGCGAACCGCGACGCGATCGTGGCGAGCACGCGGGCCATGTACGGCAATCCGCATGTGAAGATCCACTATACGCTCGCGACACCGCAGATCACGGTCCTGAGCCGCGATGTGGCGGTGTACTCGACGATGGCGGCGGGCACGGGGAAGGACTCGGTGGGGGTCGAGACGACGATGCGGTTCGCGTGGACAGGCGTGTTCGTCCGGACGCCGGGCGGGTGGAAAGTCCAGGCGGAGCACGCGTCGTTCCCGCCGGCGCCGGCGCCCGCTGCGCCCGCGAAGCCGGCGCACAAGAGGGGCTGAGGTCCCCTCCCCCACAGCTTGACCGGGGCTAGGGTGAGCACTAGGTTTGCCTCCACGCCGCGGGGTGGAGCAGCCTGGTAGCTCGTCGGGCTCATAACCCGAAGGTCGCGGGTTCAAATCCCGCCCCCGCTACTCTGACGGCCGGTCCTCCAGGGCCGGCCGTTTGCTGTCGGGGGTGGTGGCGTGTCTGACGGCTGAAGGCTGCCGGCTGACGGCCGCGGTCGGGGCAGGGTAGCTCAGGTGGTTAGAGCACGGCACTCATAATGCCGGTGTCGAGGGTTCGAGTCCCTCCCCTGCTATTGCGTCATCCGGGACGGGGCGTGGCATCGCACCCGACCCGGCGCCGGACCGCGGCGGGCGGAGCCTGCCTGGCGATGGAGTTCGCCATGAACCGCCGCCCAGCCGGGCGCGCTGATGACTCCTACTCGACCGCGGGCGAGGGGGAGTCGTCGTGTATTTGGGCCTGTGGTGGCGCCGCGAGCGGCGCGGGAGCGTCTAGCCGGTGCTCGGGTTCATCGCCTTGGGAGGGCTCGCGGGAACGTTGGCCCGATACGCGCTGCAGGGGTGGCTTCAGCCTCGGGCGGGCGCGTTCCCCGTGGGGACGCTGGCCGTGAACGTGCTCGGCTCGCTTGCGCTCGGCTTCATCGCGCGCCTCGGCACCGGCTCGGCAGTCCTCAACCCCGAGGTCCGCGCGGGGCTCACCATCGGATTCTGCGGCGGCTTCACGACGATGAGCACCTTCAGCTACGAAACGGTGGCGCTGCTCAACGACGGCCAGCTGTGGCGCGCCGGCCTGTACGCGGGCGGATCCGTCCTCGGCTGCCTCACCGCCGTGTACGCGGGCGCCGCGCTCGCCAACCGCCTGTTGTAGGGGGCGACAATGACCCACCGGTTCAAGGGTGAGCGCACCCTGATGCGCATCTTCGTCGGCGAAAGCGACAAGTACGAGGGCCGGCCCTTGTATGAGGCCCTCCTGGAGCGTTTCCGCAAGCGTGGGCTGGCGGGCGCCACGGTGCTCCGCGGCGTCGCTGGCTTCGGCGCCAGCAGCGTGGTGCACACGGAGAAGGTCCTGCGGCTCTCTCTCGACCTGCCGGTGGTCGTGGAGGTCGTCGAGACGGAGGAGGCGATCCAGTCGGTGCTCCCCGATCTCGATGAGATGATCGGCGGGGGGCTCGTGACGTTGGAGCGCGCCCGGGTGCTCCTCTACCGCCCCGCGAACGTAAGAGCCAGCCAGCAGGAGCTGCACCGGATCGACGGCCTCGAGCCGGACGCCTGAGGCACTCCGGCCCACGGGCGCTGGCGCGCGGCCCCGCGCGGGAGTGCCACGCGCCTACCGGAGCCGCATCTCATTGGTCGGCGCGAAGCCGAGCCGAGCATAGAGCGAACGCCCCTCGTCGGACGCGTGGAGCGTGACCACCGCGAGTCCCGCCCCGCGCGCGTACTCCAGCACCCGTTCCATGAGCAGCGCAGCGACGCCCTTCCTTCGCCACAACTTCTCCACGTACACGTTCATCACGTACGCCTCCGGCCCGAGGACGACGCCGGCGCCGTCGAGGCGCGGGCGGGGGAGCATCGGCCGGAGCTGGAGCCCCGCGCCCCCGATGATGTCCGCGTCGTGTCCTGCGGGAGCGGCCAGCCACCCCAGGTACGCCCCGGACTCCAGCCAGGAGCGGATGGCGGGCTCGGCGACCTCTCGGAGCACCGCCGCGGCCTCGTCGTCCTTGAGACGCCCCATGTCGCGGAACATCTCGACCCGGTGCCGTACCAGGACCGGGACGTCGGCGGGAACAGCCCGCCGGACGGTGAACGCTCGCTCTGGCATTCGTCGCCTCCAGGGAAGGGGATTCACCCTTCGCGTACGTTACGCCGTCCGCCGCCAGGCGGCCACGCCGCGATGCCGCCGCAGATCGCTTGACGTCGCCTTGACGGCCACTCGCGAGGTTCCGCCCGTCCCGAGCGTAGAGATCCACTCCGGAGGCGGACC
>JBEKGT010000237.1:0-4067 GCA_050012655.1 Gemmatimonadales bacterium
TCGATGGTGATGTACCGCCTCACGCTTGCTCGCCTCCCGGGGGATGGTTAGCTTCGCCAATCGTGGCCCCCTCCTATCGCTTTCTCGCCATCCTCGCGCTCGCATCGCTGTCGGCCTGCCACGCCGGGGGACCGTCTCCCGCCGTGGATCTGGCGCCGGCGGCGCCCGAGGCGGCCATCCAGGCGTTCCTGGCGGCCGTGGACAGCAACGCCCTCGACCGCATGGCCGCGCTCTGGGGTACCGAGCGCGGACCCAGCACGGTCGTCATCCGGAACGCCCAGGAGCGGGAGCGCCGCCTCGCGATCATGCAGCGGCTCCTCCTGCACGATGCGTTCCAGTTCGTGACCGGCTCCGCCGGGCCGACCCCGCTCCCGGGCCGCCGCGTGCTGTTCGTGGAGCTGCGGCGCGGCGATCGGCGGGCGACAGTACCGTTCACGGTGGTGGCGCAACGGAACGGCGGCTGGCTGGTCGCGGACATCGGGCTCGAGGCGGTGATGCCGCTTGCCAACCCGCGCACCGGGACGTCCCCCTAGTCCGTCAGCTCCACCAGGATGCCGGCCGTCGCCGTCGGATGGATGAATGCGACACGCCGGCCATGGGCGCCAGGGCGGGGGGCCTCGTCCACGAGGCGGTACCCCGCCGCCCGGCAGCGGGCCAAGGCGGCGTCGAGGTCGGGGACGCGGACCGAGACGTGGTGGATCCCCGGGCCGCGCCGGGCGATGAAGCGGGCGATGGGGCTCGCGGGATCGGCGGCCTCGAGCAGCTCGATCTGCGACCCGCCGAGGGTCAGCGACACGATCGTCGCGCCGGCGCCGGCCTCGTGGGGAACGGGCATCACGCGCACATTCTAACTTGGAGCATCGGTACATGGCAGGGTCGCACTCGGTCGCGGTCACGGACAGCACGTTCCAGGCGGAAGTCGAGCAGCAGGTGGGGCTCGTGGTGGTGGACTTCTGGGCGGAGTGGTGCGGGCCCTGCCGGGCCATCGCCTCCGTGCTGGAGCAGCTGCAGGCCGAGTACGCCGGGAAGCTCAAGGTCGTGAAGCTGGACGTGGACGCCAACCAGCAGACGTCCATGCGCCTCAACGTCCGCTCGATCCCGACGCTGATGTTCTTCAAGAACGGCACGCGGGTGGATCAGGTGATCGGCGCCGTCCCGAAGGCGCACCTCGTCGGGAAGATCGAACAGCACCTCTGATCCGATGCGCGCGTCCCAGGCGGTCCTCGTCGATACGGGCGTGCGGCTCTGGGAGCTGGTGTTCCCCCGGACGCAGGCGCTCCTGGCGCGGACGCGCGTGCCGTACGTCTCCCTCGACGGCCTCATCGCCTTCAGCAAGCGGGACCGCGACGGGAAGGTGGACGCGTACCTCGCGGCCTATCTCCCTGACGAGCTGATCCTCGTCTTCTTCCTGGCGGGCGACGTCGTGAACGCGGCGATGCTCACCCCCCTCGGCCGGTTCCCCGTCCCCATCGCGCAGGCCCTGCAGCATATCGAGGCGGAGGCGGAGCGCTCGGAGATCGCGTTCCACCAGGCGCCGCGCGAGCAGCTCGCCGCGATGTACGCCGCGTGCGCGCAGTCGGCGCTGATGCCGCCCCTCGAGACCGGCTCGGCGGCCGCGGTCTTCAAGGGGATCACCGACCGCGGCTGGTCGGGGACGCTGGAGCTGATCTCCAACGGCCGCGTGAACTACGTGCAGGTGCAGGACGGGCACTTCACCGCGGGGTTCTTCTCCGACCAGCGCCCCGACGAGCAGCCGGCCCAGTACGTCGCGCGGCTCTTCACGTCGGTGCCTCCCGCACCCCTCCCCAAGGTAGTGGCCGCCGTGTACCCGGGGCTCGCCGAGATGCCGCTCCAGGCGCCGCCGGCGATGGTGGGGATGCTGCGGAACGTGGTCTGGAACCTCTCCGACCTGGCGGAACAGGAGCAGCCGGGGGAGGGGGCGAAGCGGGCCGAGCGCGCCCGCCAGCGCCTGATGGCGCAGTACCGGCTCCTCGGGAACTTCGGCGGGATGCGCGGCGTCGAGGGGAGCGACCCCCTCGCGGAGCCCGCCGCGCTCTCCGAGGCGATCGGGGCGTGGACGAAGGAGCTGTGCACCGAGCTGGAGATCGTGAATCCCGGGTGCGCGCCGCGGCTGGTGAAGGAGGCGACGCGCGAGCACCGCTTCGCGCTGGGCGCGATCGGGTTCTTCGAGCGGCTCCCGTGGCGCATCCAGTGGTGACGCCCGGCCGGCTGTTTGTGGTCAGCACCCCCATCGGCCATCTGGGGGATTTTTCTTTTCGGGGGGTGGAGGTACTCCGGCAGGCGTCGGTCGTGGCGGCGGAGGACACGCGCCGGACGCGGCAGCTCCTCGCGCACTACGGCATCAGCGCGAAGGTGGTGAGTCTGCATGCCCACTCGCTCCCGTCGGCGATCGAGCGGCTCCTCGACCGGGTCGCGGAGGGCGCGGACGTCGCGTACGTCACCGACGCCGGCACCCCCGGCGTCTCCGACCCGGGGGGCGCGCTCGCCGAGGCGGCGCACCGACGGGAGCTCACCGTCGTGCCCGTGCCCGGTGCCTCGGCGGTGTTGGCAGCGCTGGCCGCGGCCGGCTTCCCCGCCGACCGGTTCGTGTTCGCCGGTTTCCTCCCGCGGCGCGGCACGGCGCGCGCCGCGGTGCTCGAGCGCGTGGCGCGAGAGCCGTGGACGTCGGTCTGCTACGAGGCGCCGAGCCGGACCGCCGCACTCCTCGCCGACCTCGCGGCGCACTGCGGCGCGGAGCGGCCCGCCGCGGTCGCGCGCGAGCTGACGAAGCTGCACGAAGAGGTGCGGCGCGGGACCCTCGGCGCGCTCGGGGCGTACTACCTCGAGCACCCGCCCCGCGGCGAAGTGACGGTGGTCGTTGGCGGCCGCCCGGACGGGGAAGTGGACTCGCCGTCGCGCGGCGGGGACGGCGCCGCGGCCGAGGTCCCCGACGCGGACGCGTTGATCGCGGAGTTGCGCGCCGGCGGCCTGCCGCCGGGCGCCATCGCGAAGGAGCTGGCCCGACGACTCGGCATCCCGCGGCAGGACGCCTACCGCCTCCTCAGCAAGTGACGCAGGGGGCGGCGCTCACCATCGGCCGCGTGCACTACGACGGCGGCGGCGACTGGTACGCGGACCCGTCCAGTCTCCCGAATCTCCTGCGCGCGGTGCGCGAGCGCACTCGCCTGCGCACGACCGAGCGCGAGCGCGTGGTGCGGCTCACCGATCCGGCGCTCTTCGAGGTGCCCTATCTCTACCTGACCGGCCACGGCAACGTCCTGCTCCAGGGCGAGGAGGCGCGCGCGCTCCGCTCGCACCTGGAGGGGGGTGGCTTCCTGCACGCCGATGACTGCTACGGGATGGACCGGTCGTTCCGCCGCGAGGTGGCGAAGGTCTTTCCCGACCGGCCGCTGGTGGAAGTCCCGCTCGACCATCCGATCTACCACCTCGTGTACGAGCTGCCCCGCGGCGTGCCGAAGGTCCACGAGCACGATGGCCTCCCGGCGCAGGGGTTCGGCGTCTTCCTTGAGGGGCGGCTGGTGCTCTACTACTCGTACCAGACCGACCTCGGCGATGGCTGGGAGGACCCGGAGGTGCACCGGGACCCGGAACCGGTGCGGGAGCAGGCGATGCGGCTGGGCGTGAACCTGTTCGTGTACGCGGTGAGCGCGGCGGCGTGAGCGATCTCATGGCAGGCCTCGCGGCGGTGCGGCGCGCCCTCGCGCGGCGGCGCGCGGCGCTGGTGCTCGTGGGCACCGCGACGGCGCTGGCGGCGGCGTGGGGGGCTGGGGCGTTCCTCGCATGGGCGGGGCTCTTCCGTGTGGTCCGCTGGGCCCCGGCCGCGCTGTGGGCGCTCGGCGCCGGGGCGGTAGCGCTCGCTGTTCGCGCGGCGTGGCGCGCGGCGGCCCTCGCGGGCGTGGCGTCGGTGCGGGACGCGGCGGCGCTGGTCGAGGGGGAGCTCGGACTCCGGCGAGGGAGCCTCGTCGGGCTGGTGGACACCCGGGACGGCGCACCAGCCGGCACCTCCGACGCACTCGTGGCGGAGCACGCGCGGCTCGTGGCCGCCC
>JBEKGT010000238.1:0-4058 GCA_050012655.1 Gemmatimonadales bacterium
GGTGCACGAGCACCTTTCCAACCTCGAGCGCAAGGGCGTGATCCGGCGGAGCTTCAACGAGAGCCGCTCCATCGAGGTCCTCACGCGCGCGCGCCAGCCGGGGGTGGCGGAGTTGCCCCTCCTCGGCACGGTCGCGGCGGGGGAGCCGATCGAGGCGGTGGAGGACCGCGACGCCATCGCGGTCCCCGAGGCGATGTTGCCGGCGACGGGCCCCAACTACGTGCTGCGGGTCCGTGGCGAGTCCATGATCGAGGAGCAGATCCGCGACGGTGACTACGTGGTGGTGAACGGCCGCGGGACGGCGCGCAACGGCGAGACGATCATCGCGCTCCTGCAGAATTCCCACGCCACCGTGAAGAAGATCTACCGTGAGAAGAACGGCTGGGTGCGCCTCCAGCCCGCGAACGCCTCCGTCGAGCCGATCTACGTCCACGAGGACGACCTCACCATCCAAGGGGTTGTCGTGGGGGTGATCCGCCGCTACTGACGTCATCGCGGAGCGGCGGCGGGCGACCTGTCGGGGCGGCCCCGCGCAGCGTGCGCGGGGCCGCTTTTCGTCAATCCCCGCAAGCACTTGCATCGCTTGAAATGGCCCCTCCGCGCCACTAGGTTCCGTGCCCATGGCGCCCCGCCCCGTCGCTCTCCTGCTGCACTACGACGGCGGGGCGTACGCGGGATGGCAGCTGCAGCCCAAGGCGCGGACCGTACAGGGGGAAGTCGAGGCGGCGCTGGCGCGGCTGCTGGGGCGGCGGGTCCCGGTGCGGGGTGCGGGGCGCACCGACGCGGGCGTGCACGCCGTAGGGCAGGTGGCGGCGGCGGCGGTCCCCGAGCGGTGGACGCCGGAGGCGCTCGTGCGCGCGCTGAACGCGCTCCTCCCCGGCGACGTATGGGTGGCATCTGCGCGCCGGGAGTCGTCCAGCTTCGACCCGCGCCGCAGCGCCCTCGAGCGCACCTACTGCTACCGGATCGGCACCGACGCCGCGGCGCGGGGCCCGTTCCGGCGGCGATGGGAGTGGGCGGTGAGGGGTCCCCTCGATGTGGCGGCCATGCACTGCGCGGCAGCGGCGCTGGTCGGGACGCACGGCTTCCGGGCCCTTTCGGCCGCCGGCCCCGAACGCGAGCACTGGCGCTGCCGGGTGCGCGAGGCGGTGTGGCAGGAGCGCGAGGACGCGCCAGGCCTCGAGTTCTGGATCACCGCCGACCGATTCCTCCACAAGATGGTGCGCTTCCTCGTAGGGACGATGCTGGACATCGGGCTCGGCCGCCGGCCCCTCGCGGACCTGGAGCGGCTGCTCCAGGGGGACGACAATCGGGTGGCCTCGCCGCCGGCCCCGCCGCACGGCCTCTTCCTCGTGGCCGTGCGCTACCCGACACCACATGACGCGGACCGCCCGTGAAGATCCACCTCGACAGTGCCGACATGGCCGAGATCCGCTGGGCCGCCAGTGCGGGGCTCATCGACGGCGTCACGACGGACCCCACGCTGATCAGCCACGCCGCCGGCGCGAGGGACCCCCGCGACCTCCTTCAAGAGATCTGCGGCCTGGTGGCCGGCCCGGTCACCGCGCAGGTGGTCGCCGTGGACACCGAGGGGATGTACCGCGAGGGGAAGGAGCTGGCCCGCCTCGCCGACAACATCGTCGTGCAGGTCCCGATGATCGAGGACGGCCTCGCGGCCGCGCGGCGCCTCGCCGCCGAGGGGGTCGATGTCAACGTGACGCTCGTCTTCTCCGCGATGCAGGGGCTGCTCGCTGCCCGGGCAGGCGCGGCGTACGTGAGCCCGTTCGTGGGGCGGCTCGACGACGCCGGACAGGACGGCATGGAAGTGGTGGGCCAGCTGCGGACCATCTTCCGCACCTACGACGTGGAGGCCCAGATCCTGGCGGCGTCGCTGCGCCACCCGCGGCACGTGCTCCAGGCGGCGCTCGCGGGCGCGGATGTCGCCGCGGTGCCGGCCGAGGTGCTCCGGCAGCTGCTGCTGCACCCCTTGACCGACCGCGGCCTCGACCGGTTCCTGAACGACTGGAGCACCCTCGGCCACCCCGCACGACCGGAGGACGCCTCCTGAATCCCTGCTCCCTCGTGCTCCTCGCGGCCGGCACCGTCCTCGCCGCCGCGCCCGCTCCCGCCGCGGCCCAGCAACGCGCCGACGCCATCTCCGGCGCGCGCCACTCCGCCATCGCGACGGCCGCCGCGCGCGTCTCCCCGGCCGTGGTCAGCGTGAACGTGGTGCGCCGCGAACGCCAGATGCCGAGCGATCCCTTCGAGGCGATGATGATCCCCCGCGGCTTCGAACGGCGGGTGGAGGGCCTCGGCACCGGGTTCCTCGTCAGCGCCGACGGCCTCATCATCACCAACCAGCACGTAACCGGCGGCGCCGACCAGATCGTGGTCACGCTGCGGGACGGACGGGACCTCCCCGCTCGCCTCCTCGGCGAGGACGACCACACCGACATCGCGGTGTTGCAGGTGGACGCCACCGGCCTCCCGGTGGCCCCGATCGGCCGGAGCCGCGCGCTCGCCGCCGGCGACTGGGCGATCGCCATCGGCAACCCCTACGGCTACCTCCTCGGCAACAGCGAGCCGTCGGTCACGGCCGGTGTCATCTCGGGGCTCGGACGCGACATCCTCCCCGGCCAGGAGCAGACCGGGCTGTACGTGGACATGATCCAGACGGACGCGGCGATCAACCCGGGCAACTCCGGCGGGCCGCTGGTGAACGCCGACGGCGAGGTGATCGGCGTCAACACCTTCATCCTCAGCCAGACGGGCGGCAGCGTCGGGCTCGGCTTCGCCATCCCCATCGAGCGAGCGATGCGGGTCGCGCAGGACCTGCGGCGGCTGGGCCACGTGCGCCGCGGCTGGGTGGGGGTCGAGATCGCGGAGCCGGCGGCCCAGTCGGCCGACTGGCGGCGCCAGCCGGGGGTGGTGGTGCGCCGCGTCGCGCCGGGCGGCCCGGGGATCGGCGCCGGCCTCAAGCCCGGCGACTTGATCGTGCGGGCCGACGGCGAGGTGCTCCGCAACTTCCTCGGGTGGGAGCGGGTGCTGGTGGACCTCGTCCCCGGCGACACCGTGCGCGCGAGCGTGACCCGCGGGGGCGTCACGCGCGAGGCGAACCTGGTGGCCGTCGAGCCCCCGTCGGCGAGCGCGGAACGGGTGAACCTCCAGGACCTGCAGCTCATCACCGTGACGCCGGACATCCAGGCGGAGCGGCGGCTCGCCGTCGCGCGCGGCGCGCTGGTCGTGAGCGCGGGAGCGAGCTGGCAATCCACCCTCGGCCTCCAGCCGGGGGACGTGATCGTGCAGATCAACAACTACACCATCACGACGGCGGAGCAGGTGCAGCAGGTGGTGACCTACCTCCGCGGGCGTTCGGCGATGCGCTTCTTCTTCGCCCGCGGCGACCAGGTCACCTTCGCGGATCTGTGGGGAGGGGGGAACCCGTGAGCGAGCCGGAGCGCTACGCGTCGCCCCTCGGCACCCGGTACGCCTCGCGGGAGATGCAGGAGTTGTTCGGCGAGCGCCGCCGAATCGGGCTGTGGCGCCGGCTCTGGGTCGCGCTGGCGGAGGGGGAGCGGGAGCTGGGCGTTCCCATCCCCGAGGCCGCGCTCGACGAGATGCGCGCGCAGGTGGACGACATCGACTTCGCCCGGGCCGCGACGTACGAGGGGCGATTCCGGCACGACGTGATGGCGCACGTCCACACTTTCGGCGACGCCGCGCCGGCGGCACGGCCGTACATCCACCTCGGCGCCACCTCGGCGTACGTGGCCGACAACGCCGACCTCATCCTCGCCCGCGAGGCGCTGCGCCTCCTCCTCGCGCGGCTGGGCGGCGTCCTGCGCGCGCTCCTGCCGTTCGCCGAGCGGTGGCGCGCCCTCCCGACGCTCGCGTACACGCACCTCCAGCCCGCGCAGCTCACCACCGTGGGGAAGCGCGCCACGCTGTGGATGCAGGACTTCGCGCAGGACGTGGAGGAGCTGCAGCACCGGATCGGCCACCTGGCGCTCCTCGGATGCAAGGGCACGACCGGGACGCAGGCGTCGTTCCTCACGCTG
>JBEKGT010000239.1:0-4058 GCA_050012655.1 Gemmatimonadales bacterium
CGAAGAGACGGACCTCCAAATCGAAGAAGCGCATGCGCCGCACGCACTACAAGGCGGTCGTGCCGACCCTCTCGCCCTGCCCGAAGTGCGGGGAGGCGCGCAGGCCGCACCGGGTGTGCCCGAACTGCGGGTACTACCGCGGCGAGCGGCGGATCGTCATCGAGGACAAATGAGGTGATCCGGATCGCGCTCGACGCGATGGGCGGCGATCACACGCCTGCGTCCCCCGTCGCCGGGGCGGCCGCGGCGCTCGCCGACATCGCGGACGACGTCGCGATCCAGCTGGTGGGTCCCGCCGAAGCACTGCACCGGGAGATCGCGACCCAGGGGTGCGCCTCGCCCCGGCTCGAGGTCGTGGAAGCGCCTGAGGTCATCGGCATGGGGGAGAAGCCGCTCCAGGCCCTCCGGAGTAAGCGGCGTTCCTCCATCCAGGTCGGGCTCGAATTGCAGCGCGAGGGCCGCTCGCAGGCGTTCATCAGCGCCGGGAACACCGGCGCCGTGATGGCCGCCTCAACCCTCATCCTCCGCCTCTATCCCGGATTCGAGCGCCCGGCCATCGGCACGCCGTTCCCCACAGTGGATCACACCGTCCTGCTCATCGACGGCGGCGCCAACGTGGACTGCTCCGCCCAGGAGCTGGTGGGCTTCGCACACCTCGGCGTGATCTACGCGCGCGACGGCCTCGGCCGTACCGACCCCGCGGTCGGCCTGCTGAACATCGGCGAGGAGGAGGAGAAGGGGAACGCGGCCACGAAGGAAGCGCACCGGCTCCTCAAGGAGAGCGGGCTCCGGTTCATCGGGAACGTCGAGGGGCGCGACATCGTCCCGGGCCGTACGGCGGTCGGCCCGTTCGACGTCGTGGTCTGCGACGGCTTCGTCGGCAACGTCCTCCTGAAGTTCTACGAGTCCGTGGCGCACCTCTTCCAGGAGCTGGTGCGGCGGGAGCTGGGGGACCTGGCGGCGGCGAGCGAAGGCGTGGCCCGTGTGGCGCGGCGGCTCGACTACGCCGAGTACGGCGGCGCGCCCCTCCTCGGCGTGCAGGGCGTGTCCATCATCTGCCACGGCCGGTCCTCGCCGTCGGCGTTCCGCAACGCCATCCGCGTGGCGGAGCGCGCGGCGCGCAACCACCTCGCCCAGGACATGAGCCGGGAGTTCGCCGAAGGCGGACGGACGGCGTGAAGCGTCCCGTCGCGGGCATCGCGGGGCTGGGGACCTTCAGCCCCGGCAAGATCCTGACCAACGCCGACTTCGAGCGGATGCTGGACACGTCGGACACCTGGATCCGCGAGCGGACCGGGATCCGGGAGCGGCACATCGCCGGGCCGGAGGAGACGGTCGCGATGATGGCGCGCGAGGCGAGCATCCAGGCGCTCGAGGAGGCGAAGCTCACCGCCGCCGACATCGAGGTCATCATCGTCTCGACCGCGACGCCAGACCGGCCCCTCCCCTCGGCGGCGTGCGACCTGCAGGCGCTCCTCGGGGCGTCGAACGCCGCGGCGTTCGACATCGGGGCGGCGTGCAGCGGGTGGATCTACGGCCTGATCATCGCGGAGTCGATGGTGGCGTCCGGCTTCGCCCGGCGCCTGCTGGTCGTCGGGTCGGAGAAGCTCAGCGCGATCACCGACTACACCGACCGCGCCACCGCCGTGCTTTTCGGTGATGGCGCCGGAGCCGCGGTCGTCACCGCGAGCGACGGGACGCGGGGGATCCTCGCGGGCAACCTCAAGTCCGACGGCAGGCTCGCCGAGCTGCTCTACCGCCCCGGCGGGGGCTCCCTGGCGCCGCCGAGCGAGCAGATGCTCAAGGAGCGCAGCTACTTCCTCAAGATGGCGGGCCGTGAGGTGTTCAAGTCGGCGGTCCGCTCGATGGCGGACGCGGCCGACCGCGCGCTGGAGGAGGCGGGGATCACCGGCGAGCAGGTGGACCTCCTGATCCCGCATCAGGCGAACATCAGGATCATCGAGGCCACGGCGGAGCACGCGCGCATCCCGATGGAGCGGGTGTTCGTGAACGTGGACCGGTTCGGCAACACCAGCTCCGCGTCCATCCCGCTGGCGCTGGACGAGGCGCGCCGGGCCGGCCGCATCAAGCCGGGGATGACGGTCCTTCTGGTCGCGTTCGGAGCCGGCTTCACCTGGGGCGCGATCCTCCTCCGGTGGTGACCGCCGTCCTCCTCTGTCCCGGCCAGGGCGCACAGCGCGTCGGGATGGGAAGGGACCTCGCCGAGGCGTTCCCGGCGGCCCGCGACACGTTCGCGGCCATCGACGACGCTCTTGGGTTCGCGCTTTCGCGGGTGATGTGGGAGGGTCCGGAGGATCTGCTCACCCGGACCGACCACGCCCAGCCCGCCATCCTCGCGCATTCGGCGGCGGTGTGGGCGGTGGTCGGGGAGCGCCTGGCCGGGGGAGTGGCCGCCGCGGCGGGCCACTCCCTCGGGGAGTACAGCGCCTACGTGGCTGCCGGAGCCCTCGGCGCGACGGACGCGGCCCGCCTGGTGCGGCGTCGCGGAGAGTTGATGCGCTCGGCGGGTGAGGCCCGACCCGGCACGATGGCGGCGGTGATGGGGCTCGACGCCGACCGCGTGGCCGCCGTCTGCCGCGAGGCGAGCACCGCCGACGAGGTCGTGGTGGCCGCCAACCTCAACGCCCCCGACCAGACGGTGGTGTCCGGCGACCCGGCGGCGGTCTCGCGCGCCGGAACGCTGCTCAAGGCGGCGGGTGCCAAGCGGGTGATCCCGCTGCGGGTGAGCGGCGCGTTCCATTCGCCGCTGATGCAGCCCGCGGCCCGGGCGTTCGCCGCGGACCTCGAGGCGGCGGCGGTGCGGAAGCCGGCCTTCCCGGTGGTCGCTAACGCCAGCGCGGAGCCGGTCCACGACGCCGCGACCGCGCGGCGCCGGCTGGCCGACCAGCTCACCAGCCCCGTCCGATGGGTGGAGGGGGTGCGGCGGCTGGCGGAGCTGGGTGGGGTGGGTGCCCGCTTCGTCGAGATCGGGCCCGGCAACGTGCTCACGGGCCTGGCGAAGCGCATCGTGGAGGGCTGTGAGACGGTCAACCTCGGCACGGCGGCCGAGGTGGCGGCGTTCGTGGAGGCGGGATGAATCTGGACCTGGACGGCAAGGTGGCGATGGTCACCGGAGCGGGCCGGGGCATCGGGAAGGCCATCGCGACCGAGCTGGCCTGCGGCGGCGGCGCGAAGGTCGCGGTGCTCGACCGGGACTAGGAGCACGCCCTCGAGGTGGCCGCCGACATCGCCTGCGGCGCCAAGGGCTTCCGGATCGACGTCATCGACGGAGCGGCCATCGACGCCTGCGTCGAGGAGGTGGAGCGGGACCTCGGGCCGATCGAGGTGCTGGTCAACAACGCCGGCATCACCCGCGACAACCTCCTCGTGCGCCTCTCCGAGGAGCAGTGGGACCAGGTGCTCGAGGTCAACCTCAAGGCCGCCTACCTCACGATGAAGGCGGTGGCCCGCGGGATGATGAAGCGCCGCTCGGGGCGCATCATCAACATCACCAGCGTGGTGGGGCTGATCGGGAACAAGGGGCAGGCCAACTATGCGGCCTCGAAGGCGGGGCTCATCGGCCTGACCAAGAGCGTGGCCAGGGAGCTGGCCTCCCGGAACATCCGGGTGAACGCCGTGGCGCCGGGCTTCATCGAGACGGACATGACCGCCCGGATGCCGGAAGAGGCCCGGGAGGCGCTCAGCGCGCAGATCGCGCTGGGCCGCCTGGGGACGCCCCAGGATGTCGCTGCGGTCGTGGGCTTCCTCGCATCGGATGCCGCATCGTACATTACGGGCCAGGTCTTCGTCGTCGACGGCGGGATGGTGATGTAGGTCTCCACTGACCAGGGGGGAGTGCGTCTCATGGCGGACAAGGTTGAGCTCGAGAACAAAGTGAAGGACATCATCGCCGAGGAGCTCGGCGTCGAGCGCGAGAAGCTCACCAGCGAGGCGAGCTTCATGGAGGACCTCGGTGCCGACAGCCTCGACACCGTCGAGCTCGTGATGGCCTTCGAGAAGGAGTTCGACATCGACATTCCGGATGAGGAGGCCGAGAA
>JBEKGT010000240.1:0-4035 GCA_050012655.1 Gemmatimonadales bacterium
TCGCAGAGTCGGGCATCGCCCGCGCCGGCCCCGCGCCTTGCGCCCGCTCCCGCATCGGCCCCAGCCACTGAATGGAAGAAGTGCCCAGGACGAACCGCTCCTGGGCACTTCGCACTTTACATCACTGCGCGGCTGCGCTTAGGGACTGGCTCGCATCACCGGCGCCGACGCTCCCATCGCCGCGACCGGCACCATCACGTGCGCGTAGGGCGTGCCGCCCCACATCACGTATGGGCCGCCGTTCTTCGGATCCGTCGAGATGCTCCGGAGGTTCTGCACGTTGGGCACTACCACCATCACGTGCGGGCCCGTGTCCACCCACGCCTGGCCGGAGTCGGGCGCCATCTTGAAGGGGTCGGTGTTGCTGGCGTCGGTGCCGCCCTGGAGCATGTAGGCCACGCCGAAGCTGGTGATGTTGGGGGTCTTGTGCGCCATCCACGCGGTGGCCCAGGCGCCGAAGGCGGCGTCGAAGCACATCGGGTCGTTGCCGGGGGAGCCCGGGTTGTCGGCGAAGCAGGTCCAGCCGTTGGTCCCGGCGCGGAGTTGCGTGGGCGGCGTCGTCGGCGTCGCGCCCCAGTCCATCAGCGTCGCGGCCGAGGCGATCGTCCTCGGGGCTGCGCTCATCGCGTTCTGCATCTTCCACTCCGGCGACCCCTTCGCGGGGCCGGCGGGAGCAGCCGCGGCGGCGGGCTCCTCCTTCTTCGCGCAGCCGGCCAGCACGGCGGCGAGTGCGAGCACTGCGACACCTGATCCCGACCATCGGCGATGCGACATGCGGCCTCCCCTGAGAGGTGCGACGCTCCCGCGGCGTCACTCGACGCCGCGGATGATCCGACTCGGTTGATTGGGTGTGACGGGATCGAAGATACGGCCGGTGGCGCCAAATGCAAGAGAATTAGTAGGATTATGCTAAGCCGTTGCTCCAGAAGCAGTTATGCACGTAGGCGGAAGGCAACATTGACGAGTCTCTCGAGACGCCCAAAGGTCGCGGACCAACCCCGGGGAACAGCCCTAGGTACGCCATCATCGTGTTCCTCCACGTCCTCGGCGCCACGATCTGGGTGGGGGGCCACCTGGTGCTCGCGCTGTCGGTGCTGCCGCGGGCGCTGAAGGCCCGGGACCCGCGTATCCTCCTGGGGTTCGAGAGCGGCTTCGAGCGGGTGGGGATGCCGGCGCTGGTCGTGCAGGTGCTGACGGGCCTCTGGCTCGCCCATAACGCCGTGCCGCGGCTGGCGGACTGGTTCGATCTCTCAAACCGTCTGTCGCTGCACATCCTCGCCAAGCTGGCGCTCGTCACCCTCGCCGGCGTGCTCTTCGTCGCCGTCGGCGTGAGCATCCGGACGGCGCTGCTCTTCTAGCGGCGCCGCAGCGGTCCGCCCGCTACGCCCTCCCGCTCAGAGCGCGATCGGCGCGGCGCGCGCCGCCTCGCCCGCCGGTGCTTTCCCCGCGAAGAAATCCCACAGGAAGAGCACCACGCCCGGGAGGAAGACCACCAGCCCCGCGGCCCACACCCAGAAGATCCAGAACGCCACGTAGGTCGTCCGCACGGTCATGAAGTCCATCCCGAGGAGGCGGACCAGGTAGGTCTGCACGACGCCCGCGATGGTGAACGCGAGCACGATCGTCAGCATACCGGCGCTCATCAGCCAGAACGCCCACTGCGACCGCCGCTCCGCCCAGCGTTCCATGCCGCGCAGTCGCGGCACCATGTAGTACATCGCCGCCAGCACCAGCATCGCGAAGGCGCCGAAGAAGGCGAAGTGGCCGTGCGACGACGTGACCTGGGTACCGTGCGTCCACTTGTTGATCTGCGGCAGGGTGATGGAGAAGCCCCACACGCCGGCGCCCACGAGGTGCCCGATGGCCGAGCCGCCGAGCCAGTACCAGACGGTGGGATTCGCGGGTTGGGTGTGGCGACGCCGCGCCTGCGCGAAGGTGTCCCAGACCATCAGCACCAGCGGCAGCGGCTCGAAGGCGGAGAAGACGGCGCCCCAGAGGAGCCAGTACCGCGGCGTGCCGATCCAGTAGTAGTGGTGCCCGATGCCGACGATGCCGGTGAAGAGCACCAGCGCGACCTCGGCGTACAGCCACTTCGAGAGCCGGCCCCGGTCCGCGCCGGTGAGCTTGAGGAGCAGGTAGGCCATGATCGCCGAGGCGATGATCTCCCACGTGCCCTCGACCCACAGGTGGATGATCCACCACCACCAGTAGTAGTCCACCGTGAGATTGTCGAAGCGCGGCAGGTCCAGGAGGTAGAGGACCGTGAGCCCCGCGAGCCCGAACGCGAGGACGAAGGTGATGGCGTTCCACCTGCGCGCGCGGAACAGCGTCACGAAGACGTTGACGAGGAAGAGCACCACGCCGAGGGCGATGACGAGGGGCCAGGGCATCGGCGCCTCGGTGAAGGGCTTCCCCTTGGCGACGCCGAGGAACCAGTAGGTGGCGAGGGCGCCGACGCCGGCCACGAGGAGGATGACGAGGTTCGCCCAGGCGAGGGGCACCGACCAGATCTCGCTGTCGCTCTCGTCGGGCACGAGGTAGTAGGTCGCGCCCATCAGGCCGAGGAGGAGCCAGAAGACCATCAGGTTGAGGTGGCTCGCGCGGCCGAAGTTGAAGGGGAGCGTGTTCAGGAGGAACGTCGGCCGCACGTACTGCGCGGCGATCACGAGGCCGAAGATCACCTGGAGGAGGAAGAGCGCGGCGGCCGCGACGAAGAACGGATAGGCGACCGTCTGCGACCGGTGCGTGACGCTGAGATGCGGTGTCATGGTTCGCCCCCCTCACTTCAGCGCCAGCAGGTAGTGGACCAGGATGTCCCGCTCGGCAGGCGTGAGCGGGAGCTTCGGCATCAGCGTGCCGGGCTTGGCGGCCGCGGGGTCGTCGAGGAAGCGCGCCAGGAACGCCGAGTCGTTGGCGAGGCCGCCGACCGGCGTGGTGCCCAGGTGCGAGAGATCGGGGCCGGGACCGTTCGCGCCCCGTCCGTCCACCGCGTGGCAACCACTGCACCCCTTGTTCTGGAACGCGGCGGGCGCGTCCGGGCGTCCCGCGACGCTGACCCCGAGCTGGGCGAGAGGCCGGGGCGGCCAGCCGTTGGTGTCGATGCGGCGCACCCAATCGAAGAAGGCGATGAGGTTGGTGACGTCGGCCTCGGCGAGGCGCTGGTTCGGCATCGTCGTGCCCGGCTTCGCGCCTTGCGGGTCGGCGAGGAAGCGCCGGAGCCAGGCGGCGTCGCGGGCGTCGGCCACCTTCGTGAGATCGGGCGCGTAGTAGCCGCCGATGCCGAGGATGGTGTGGCAGTCGTTGCAGTTCTTCCTTGACCACACCTCCTTGCCCGCGGCGACCTGCGCCGTGACGGCGGGTGTCCGTCCCGCGTTCACCTTCCGCAGAGAGTCGACGGTCA
This sequence comes from Gemmatimonadales bacterium, assembly GCA_050012655.1. GTDB lineage: Bacteria > Gemmatimonadota > Gemmatimonadetes > Gemmatimonadales > JACORV01 > JADGQW01. The sequence goes on from JBEKGT010000240.1 coordinate 3,401, forward strand.
TCGCGATCAGGAGGACGAGGAAGACGAGCGAGCCCAGGAGGAACGTGGTGCGGAGCGCCTTCTCGGTCATCGGCGGAATCCCCCGTCTGGCGTTGGCTCTCGTAAGAGTGGAACCGGCATTGAGATGCGCTCCGGCGGCCAGGACGGCAAGGGTGCTCATGATCTCATCTTGTTGTCAAATCACGAGTTAGTGCATCGCAATTGGCGAGACGCTACGTGGCCAGCCGGCGTGGCGATGGGACGTGCGCCTACCAGCTGCTCTTGACATTCATACGTTCGTTTTACATCATACGAACGTATGAATACTGCGTCGCTGACCGAAGCTGATGACCCCGAGGTCCCGATGACCGCCCCGTCCGACTCCCGCGCCCGTCTCCTCGAGGCCGCCCGGGCGCTGTTCGCCCGCAACGGCTACGAGGGAACGTCGGTCCGCGCCATCACCGGCCGCGCCAAGGCCAATCTGAGTGCCGTGACCTACCACTTCGGGTCGAAGGAGGCGCTCTACAACGCCGTCATCGAGCAGTTCATCGTGCCCGTCGCCGACCGGGTGGCGGCCATCTCGGCGTCGGGGGAGCCGGCGCTCGCGCGGATCGAGGCGGTGCTCCGCGAGCTGCTCCGCCAGACCACCGCGCACC
>JBEKGT010000241.1:0-4035 GCA_050012655.1 Gemmatimonadales bacterium
GCGACGCGCGCGGGGCCGTGGTCACGGCCAACCCCGCCGCGCGACGGATGCTCGGCTTCCGCCCCGACGAGCCGCTGCCGCTCCTGACCGAGACCTTCCGCCAGCGCTCCGCACAGGAGGCGATCGCCGGCGCGCTCGCGGGGACCACGACGCAGGGGCTCGAGGTCGAGTTCGACCGGCGGCGGCTCCTCCTCTCGGCACAGCCCCTCCAGGGCGGGGGCGCCGTCTTCGTGCTCCACGACCTGACCGCCGTGCGGCGCCTCGAGGCGATGCGCCGGGACTTCGTGGCCAACGTCTCGCACGAGCTGAAGACGCCGCTCACGGTGGTCCGCGGCTATGCGGAGACGCTGCTCGGCGAGGAGCCGGCGCCCGAAGTCCGGCGCTCCTTCCTGACGAGCATCCTCGTGAACGCGGGGCGGATGCAGCGGCTCGTGGACGACCTCCTCGACCTCTCGCGGATCGAGTCGGGGGCGTGGACGCCGCGGCCCGAGCCGGTCGCGCTGGGCCCGCTGGCGGGACAAGTGTGGACCGAGGTCGCGCGCGCCAGCCGAGCGGAGGACCGCGCGTTCACTCTCGAGATCTCCGCCGACGCCGCCGAGGTGGCCGCCGACCCGCAGGCCCTCCGGCAGGTGCTCGCCAACGTGCTGGAGAACGCCGCGCGCTACACGCCCGCCGGCGGATCGGTGGCGGTGCGCGCGCGCCAGCAGGACGGCGACGTGGTGATCGAGGTGGCCGACACCGGCCCCGGGATCCCCGGCGAGCACCTGCCGCGCATCTTCGAGCGGTTCTACCGGGTGGACGCGGCCCGCTCGCGGGAGTTGGGGGGCACCGGCCTCGGGCTCGCCATCGTGAAGCACCTCGTCGAAGCGCACGGCGGCCGCGTCGAGGCGGAGAGCCGGCTCGGCGCCGGCACCCTGATCCGCGTGACCCTCCCCGCCGCAGCGCCCGCCGCGACCGCGGGCTGACACCGCGGCCCTCTTCCACACCGCTCCACAGGTTCTCCTCATCGCGTAGAGAAGTGACGGGCCCGTTACAAAGACGCGCCCCCCGCGTCACGTCGCCGTGACACGCGGGCTCCTTCTTTCCGCCTCGCACCACTCTCGTAGGCGTCCTCGCACCGTGCACGAGGCACCGATGCCGTTGGTCCCGATCATCACGCCGAGCGTGCCGGCCGCCGCGCAGTCCCGCGGCGCGCCACCGGCTCCAGGAAACCCGGATACGGTTGCACGGCCGGTGTCCGGGCCCCTGGTAGCGGAGGCCCCGACGGCTCCGCTATCAGGCCCACTGCCCCCGTTGCATGTTCGTTACACACCCACCCGCATCCCGTTACGGAGGACGTCCATGCTACCCAGTTGCAGGAGACAGGCGATTCAGTCGGAGGAAGGAGTGCGCCCGATGCGGACCGTGCACCGCTCGACCACCCTGGCTGCCGCCGCGCTGCTCGCCGTCGGCGCGCTAGCCCTCGGCGCCCGCCCGGCGGCGGCACAGACGTCCGTGAGCGGCGTGGCCTACGCGCAGTGGATGTACACGCTCGCGAACGACACCCTGAAGGCCGACTCGAACATCACCCACATCAACAACTTCGACATCACCCGCGCCTACATCAACGTGAACGGCTCGTTCGCGGGGGGCGTGAAGGGCCGCGTGACGGGCGACGTCTACCGCGTGGCGGACGGCTCCCTCGCCTACCGCCTCAAGTACGCGTTCGTCTCGTGGACGCCCGAAGGCAGCCCCCTCACCATCCGGTTCGGCCAGACCTTCATGCCGTGGATCGACTGGGAAGAGTCGCTCAACAACTACCGGATGCAGGGGACGATGCCGATGGAGCGCGCCGGCTACCTCACCAGCTCCGACTTCGGCCTGGCGGTGGACGGCTCCTTCTCGCACGACCTGTTCAACTTCCAGGCCGGCGTCTACGGCGGTGAGAAGTACAACGGCGCATTGGGCGACCAGCGCAAGGACTTCGCCGCGCGCGCCTCCTACCGTCTCCTGGCGACCGACGACGGCAGCCGGGTCGGTGGCCTCCGCGTGACCGGCTACGCGCACGTCGGCGCGCCGACCACCGGCGGCCAGCGCAACCGCTTCATGGGGATGGTCTCGTACCGCAGCAACGACGTCACCCTCGCCGCCGAGTACGGCTCCATCACCGACTCGACCACCGGCGGCGCGTCGGCCATCGGCGGCGGCGGGGTGGTGGCGGCGGCGCACCAGAAGAAGGCGACGCTCCTCAGCGTCTACGGCGTATACCACTTCCCGGGCACCCGCTTCTCGCTGATCGGCCGCGCGGACGTGCTGAACACCAACACCGCCGATACGACGGTGCAAAGCAAGTCCACGCGCATCATCGCCGGCGCGGCCTACCAGCTCTCCCCGAACCTGCGGCTGCTCGCGGACGTGGATCTGCTGGGCTACAAGAGCGGCTACGTCGTGAATGCGGGGAATTACGCCGCCTACGTGAACCGCAACGTGGCCTATTTCCAGGCCATGTACTCCTACTGATGAAGAGGCCGATGACCATGAGACGACTCCATACGGTGGCCCTGGCGGCCGCCGCCGCGCTCGCTGCGGCGGGCCCGCTGGCGGCCCAGGCCAACATCCGTGTGACGGGCGCGGGCGCCACCTTCCCGTACCCCATCTACTCCAAGTGGGTGCTCGAATACACCTCGGTGCGCCCGAACATCCAGATCAACTACGCCTCCATCGGCTCCGGCGGCGGCATCCGCCAGTTCTCCGATCACACGGTGGACTTCGGCGCCAGCGACGGGCCGATGACCGACTCGATGATCGCCGCGGTGAACGGCAACGTGCTCCACATCCCGACAGTGCTGGGCTCCGTGGTGCCGACGTACAACATCCCTGGCGTCACCCAGCAGCTGAAGTTCACCGGCGACCTCCTGGCCGGGATCTTCCTGGGGCAGATCACGAACTGGAACGACAGCCGGATCGCCGCGGTGAACCCGGGCGTCTCCCTGCCCAACCAGGACATCGTGGTGGTGCACCGCTCCGACGGCTCGGGCACCACGTACATCTGGACCGACTACCTCTCGAAGGTCAGCCAGGAGTGGTCGCGGCGCGTCGGCAAGGCCACGTCGGTGAACTGGCCGGTGGGCCTCGGCGGGCAGGGGAACCCCGGGGTCGCGGCGACGGTGAGCCGCACGCCGGGCGCCGTCGGCTACGTCGAGCTGATCTACGCCATCCAGACCCACACCGCGTACGGGCTCGTGCGCAACCGCGCCGGCAACTTCGTGCAGGCCTCCCTCGCGAGCACCACCGCGGCCGCCGCTGGCGCGATGCGGACGATCGGTGAGGACACCGACTTCCGGATCTCCATCACCGACGCCGACGGCGCGGACGCCTACCCCATCGCGTCGTTCACCTGGCTGCTGCTGCCGAAGCAGCTGACCAACCCGGTCACGGCCCGGCCGCTGCTGGAGTTCGTCTGGTGGGCGACGCACGACGGCCAGCGCTTCACCCAGGCGCTCGACTACGCGCCGCTGCCGGCGCGGGTCGTCGCGCTGATCGAGGCGCGGCTCAAGACCCTCACCCTCAACGGCAGCCCGGTGCTGCCCGCCAATTTCGGCTCGCGGGGTGCGCGCCGGTGAGCCGGTGACGGCAGCCGCACCACCGCTCGCGAGGGCCGGCGCTCCGCGCATCTCGAATGCGGAGCGCTGGCACGAGCTCAGGATCGTGAGCCGGGGCGACGCCGTGTACCGCGTCGCCCTGATGGTCCTGGCCCTCGTGCTGCCGCTGCTCCTCCTCGCGATCGTGGGCGGCCTGGTGGTCGGCGCGTGGCCCGCGATCCGGCAGTTCCACCTCGGCTTCCTGACCAAGAGCACGTGGGACCCCGTCGCCGGGCAGTTCGGCGCGCTCCCCCTCATCTTCGGCACGCTGTACTCGTCGCTGGTGGCCATGGTCCTCGCGGTGCCCCTCGCGCTGGGCGCCGCCATCTTCCTGACCGAGTTCGCGCCGCGGTGGATGCGCACGCCCGTCGGCACGCTCATCGAGCTCCTCGCCGGCGTGCCGAGCGTCATCTAC
>JBEKGT010000242.1:0-4031 GCA_050012655.1 Gemmatimonadales bacterium
CCCGGAAGGCACGGTGCGGTCCGACGTGTTCCACGCGCGCCGCACGCTGCGGAAGGCCCTCAGGGCGTACGGCCCGGAGATGACGGAGGAATGATGGACGAGCATCTGCAGAGGCACCTGACGCCGGCCGACGACGGCCGCGGCTTCACCGACGCCGTGCTGTTTCGCGCCGCCGGGGCCCTCGCGCGCCGCCGGCAGGCCACCGTCGAAGGGCCGACCTGGTCGCTGCTCGAGTTCTGGGCGCGCCCGTGGCTCATCGCGGCGCTGCTGCTCCTCGCCCTGGCGGTCGCCATCCCGAGCGGCCCATGGGGCGGGCCGCGCCCCACAGCCGATGCCGGCCTCGCCGCGTCTCTGCTCGGCGCGACGACCGATTCCGACGTCGTCCTTTCCGTCGCACTGGGGAACTAGGAGCTTGTGATGTTCAATCAGTCCAAGGCCTTCGCGATCGGTTTGCTGGTGGCGGTCTTCGTCGCCGGCATCGCGCTCGGCGTCGCCGGCTCCGGCTGGCTCTCCTCCCACCGTGCGCCGCGGCCCAACCGCGGCTACGCCGACCGCCTGGCCCAGCAGCTCGAGCTGTCCACCGCCCAACGCGACTCGGTCGTGGCGATCCTGCGCCGCTACGACCCGCAGATGCGGGCGATCTTCGCCTCCGTCCAGCCGCAGATGGACTCGCTGCGCGAGCGGCTGCGCGCCGATATCCGCACCCAGCTGACCGCGCAGCAGCAGACCGCCTATCAGCAACTCGTCGAGCGCGACCGCGCGCGGTTCGCCCGCCGCGACAGCGCCTCCCAGCGTGGTGACCGACACAACGATGACTAGCCGCATCCTCGTTTCCGCCGCCTTCATCGGCCTTGCCACCTCCGGCCTCGCCGCCCAGCAGCCGGCGCCGCAGCCCGCGGCGCGTCCCACGGCCCCCGCGAGCGCGCCGGCCGCGGCCCCGGCGGCCGTGCCCGCGCCGACTGCGTACCAGACTCCTCAGGACGTGCCACGCCTGACGATGGCCGACGCCCTGCGCCTCGCCGCGCAGAACGCGCCCCTGATGGTCCAGGCCCGCGAGAACGTCCGGATGGCCGAGTGGAGCCGGCGCACGGCGTACGGGGCGTATCTGCCGACGCTGAGTGCCAGCGGGAGCGGGACGCAGGCCTCCGCGCAGCGGTTCAACAGTGCGACGGGAACGAGCACCACCTCATCGTCCCCGTACTCCGAGTCGTACGGCCTGTCGGCGCGGCTCAACCTCTTCACCGGCTTCCAGCGCGGCGCCAACGTGCGGGCGGCGTCGGCGACGACCGATCTCCGCGAGGCGGCGCAGCTCCAGCAGCAGTACGCCACGGCGCTCGCGGCCAAGCAGGCGTTCTTCGCCGCCCTCGCCAACGCAGAACTCGTCACCGTGGCGGAGACGCAGCTCCGCCAATCGGCGGAGCAGCTCAAGCTCACCAGCGAGAAGCTCCGCCTCGGCGCCACGACCCGCTCCGACTCGCTCAGCGCGGTCGTGAATTACGGCAGCTCGCAGCTCCAGCTGATCCAGGCCATCGCGAACCTCCAGTACGCGCAGGTCAACCTGGGGCGGACCATCGGGATGGACGGGGCGGTCGCTCCCGTCCCCGATTCCACCCTGGAGCTGCGCCTGGGCACGCTCGACACCGGCGCGCTGCGCCGCGAAGCCCTCTCGACCGCCCCGTCCATCCAGCAGGCCGCTGCGACCCTCGTGGCCGCCCGCGCCGGGCTCGCCGCCCAGCGCTCGCAGTGGATGCCGACGATCTCCGCCAGCTGGAACCAGAGCTGGTCGCGCTCCGTGCCGACAATCCTGGGCAGCGTTCCGTGGCTGCCGAACTGGAACCTCGGCGTCGCGCTCAGCTACCCGCTCTTCAACGGCTTCCAGCGCGAGAGCAGCATCGCGACCGCGGACGCGAACGTCATCGTCGCCAACGCGAACCTCCGCGACGCCCGCCTGGCCCTCGATGCCAGCCTCACCCAGGCCATCTCGGGGCTGGCCTCCGCCGACCAGCAGATCGACATCGCCCGGTCCTCCGTGGCCGCGGCGCTGGAGAACCTGCGGATGCAGCAGGAGCGGTACCGGCTCGGCACCTCCACCATCGTGGATCTGTTGATCACTCAGACCGCCCTCAACCAGGCGCAGGCCAACCTCGTGTCGGCCCGCTACAACTACCTGCTGGCTCGCGCCCAGATCGAGGCGCTGGTGGGCCGCAGCCTGTGACCGCCGCCGTCGCCCCCGCGCCACGCGCCGCCGTCCGCGCCGCCGAGGCCGCCGACGTCGTCATCCGGACGGTGGACCTGGCGCGCGACTACGAGATCGGCGCCGAGGTGGTGCACGCGCTCCGCGGCGTGACCCTCGAGGTCCGCCGCAACGAGTTCGTCGCCATCATGGGACCGTCGGGGTCGGGGAAGTCCACCCTGATGAACCTGATCGGCTGCCTCGACACGCCGACCGCCGGCGAGTACTGGCTCAACGGCCAGCGGGTCTCCGACCTCCGGGACAGCGACCTGGCGCACATCCGCAACCGCGAGATCGGCTTCGTCTTCCAGACCTTCAACCTGCTGCCGCGCGCGTCCGCACTGCACAACGTCGAGCTGCCGCTGATCTACGGCGGCATCCGCGCCCGCCAGCGGCGTGACCGGGCCGTCGCGGCGCTCGAGGCGGTCGGCCTCGGCGACCGGAAGGACCACCGCCCCAGCGAGCTGTCGGGCGGCCAGCGCCAGCGAGTCGCGGTCGCCCGCGCCCTCGTCACGAGCCCCACCATCCTCCTCGCCGACGAGCCGACCGGCAACCTCGATTCGGTCACGGGCGAGGAGATCATGAATCTCTTCGAGACCCTCTACCAGCGCGGCCAGACCATCCTCCTGGTCACGCACGAACACGACATCGCAGCCCACGCGCGACGCCAGGTCCACATCAAGGACGGGGTGATCGACCGCGACACGGCGACGGAAGGAACGACGGAATGAACACCATGACGAAGCTGGCCTGCGCCGCCGCGGCCCTCGTCCTCCTCGGCGCCTGCAAGAAGAAGGAGCAGGCGCTCCTCTACGAACCTGTGCCGGTCGAGCGGCGGGACATCACCGTCTCCGCGATGGCGGCGGGGACCGTCGAGCCGATCCTGATTGTGGACGTCAAGTCCCGCGCCACGGGCCAGATCCTGGAGATGCGGGTCGAAACGGGCGACATCGTCAACTCGGGCGACACCCTCATCAAGGTGGACCGGCGCGATCCGACGAACACCCTCGCGCAGGCCGAAGCCGACATGGAGGTTGCGCGCGCCCAGCTCTCCAACGCCCAGGCCCAGAAGCGCCGTGCCGACCAGATGTTCGCGGCACAGCTGCTCAGCGAGCAGGAGCGCGACAACGACGACCTGACGTTCGCGAACGCGCAGGCGCAGCTGCTCCGCGCCCAGGTGAGCTCGCAGACGGCACGCGACGCCCTCAGCGACTGCAACGTGGTTGCCCCGTCCGCCGGCACGATCATCGCGAAGAACGTCGAGGTCGGCACGGTCATCACCTCCGCCTCGAAGGACGTCTCCGGCGGGACCGTCCTCCTGCGGATGGCCGACCTCGGGATCGTGCAGGTCCGCTCCCTGGTGGACGAGACCGACATCGGCAAGATCCAGCCGGGCATGCAGGCCACGATCACGGTGGACGCCTACCCGAACCGACCGTTCGAGGGCACGGTCCTCAAGATCGAGCCGCAGTCCACCGTCTCCCAAAACGTCACGATGTTCGCGGTGCTGGTCCGCATCCCGAACCAGCAGGGGTTGCTGCGGCCCGGGATGAACGCCGACGTGGAGGTCCACATCGGCAGCCGGACCAACGTGCTCGCCATCCCCAACGCGGCGCTGCGCACCCAGCGCGACGTCGGCTCGGCGGCGCAGGTCCTCGGGATCGATCCGAGGGTCGTGGACCAGATCCTGGCGCAGGCCGATTCCGCCGCGAAGAAGAACCCGCAGGTGGCCGGCGGGCGGCAGGACGCGTCGGCGAGCCGGAGTGACGCCCGGGCCCAGACGCCGCCGCAGCGGGCA
>JBEKGT010000243.1:0-5360 GCA_050012655.1 Gemmatimonadales bacterium
TGCCCCACGGGCTCGCCCTCGAAATCGGGAGCGATCTCCTGCCGCCCGCCGAACCCGCCGTCCAGCTCGTGCCAGTGGGTCAGCGCGTCCTCCCCGAGGCGCCAGCACAGGAAGACGAGGCGGTTCTGGTAGCGCGCGTAGAAGTCCACGACCCCATCCTCGTAGCTCTTGAGGTGGCAGCCGACCTCGCCGAGCTCGCGCACGTAGCCGTCGATCCGGCGTGCCACGGCGTCGATCTCGCGCTGCAGCCGCGCCTGGTCCGGCGCCTCGCCCCGTTCGGGCCGCGCCGAGAGCGCCGCCGTCTCGTATTCGGCGACCAGCTCTCGCCAGCGCGGGTGCTCCTCCACGATGTCCCGCACGATGCGGCTGACCAAGGGCAGTGTGCGAGTGGCTTCCGCCACTGTGAACACCTTGACGCTCATGCGCTCCTCGTGCGGCGTGCCGCCGCGCCCGTCACCCGGCCGCCCGCGCGGCCAGCGCCGCGTGCGCGGCCCGGTATCCCGCCTCAATGAACGCAGCCGTGCGGTCGAACGCAAACGTCCCGTGCGGGTCCACCGCGGGCACGATCAGCACCAGCGGCGGGCGGCCCGGCGCGCTACGCCAGGCGGCGAGGGTCCGCGCCTTCTGGTCCGCCATCGCAATCGCGAGGGCGCGGTCGGCCAGTTCCACCAGCGCCGGCACCGGCCGCTCCCCGGGCGCCGGGGCGAAGAACACCGGCCCGACGTCCACGGCCACGACCAGGTCGCCCCCCGCCGTGGCCGCCACGTCCAGCGGCAGCGCCGCGCGGATGCCACCGTCCGCGTACCGCCGCCCGCCGATGCGGGCCGGCGGGTAGTAGACCGGCAGCGCCATCGAGGCGTACACCGCGTCCGCTACCGTGCAGTCGGTCCGCCCCGCGGCGCCGAACACCACCAGCTCACCGCTGTCGAGGTCCGTCGCCGTGATGCGGAGAGGAAGGCGCAGGCGCGCGAAGTCGTTGACCGGGAGGATGCGCGCGAGCAGTTCGCGCAGCGGACCCGGCTTCAGCACGCTCGGCGCGCCGAGCCCCCGCAGCAGCACGTCCGCGCGGGCAGGCGCCACGAAGTCCTCGGCGCGGATGCCCGTGACCAGCCGCACCAGTTCCTCGTAGCCGAGCCCGCCTGCCGCGAGCGCGCCGACCAGCGCGCCCCCCGACGTCCCGATGATCTCAGCCGGGGCGAGGCCGCACTCCGCGAGCGCGTGGAGCGCGCCGATATGCGCCATCGCCTTCATCCCCCCGCCCGAGAGAACGAGGACGATGCGCTCCGGCGTCACGGCGTGGCGGCTTTCCTCGCCGCGTGCTCGATGCGATGCGCCCGCCGCCGCTCGGCGGCCCGGTAGCGCCGCTGCTCCTCCTCCGATTCCGCGAGGACGGGGGGGACCTCTGCGGGGCGGCCCGCGTCGTCGATCGCCACGTACGTGAGGTAGCAGGAGTTCGTGTGCCGCTTCACCCCCGTCACCAGGTTCTCCGCCTCGACCCGGACACCCACCTCGAGCGAGGTGCGGTGCACGTAGTTCACCATCGCGTACATCGTCACCAACTCGCCGAGATGGATCGGCTCGCGGAAGTCCACCTGGTCCACCGAGACCGTCACGCACACCCGCCGCGCGTGGCGGGTCGCCGCCACCCCGCCCACGCGGTCGATCATCCCCAGCAGCACGCCGCCGTGCACGTTCCCGACGCCGTTCGCCATGTGGGGCATCATCACTTCGGAGATGATGGACTGCGAGAGTCGCGCGGGTTTGGCGTCCATCAGTAGTCCACGGGCCTCAGGTAGTATTCGCCGATCGCGGTCTGGCTCACCGTCGCCACCGTCGGGAGCCGCCGCTTCCAGTGGGTGCTCTCCAGGCGCTGGCGCACCACCTCGACCTCCGCGGCGGTGAAGTCGAGCGCCACGATCTCGGCCGGCCGGTAGCCGCGGAGCATCCAGTAGAGGATCCGGTCCGCCCGCGGATACGAGATGCCGAGGTCCCCCTCGTCCGTCTGCCCCTTCACCAGGTCCGCCGTCGCCAGCTTGTCCACGATCGCCGCCGGCACCCCGAGGTGCCGGGCGAGCGCCCACACCTGCGACTTGAAGAGGTCGCCGAGGGGATTGATCGGCGGCGAGTCGTCGGCGTGCCACGTGAAGTAGCCGAACAGGCGCTCCGTCTTGTTGCCGGTGCCGAGGGGAAGGGCGCGCAGCTTCGCCGACTGGTCGAACAGCACAATCATCCGCATCCGCGCCATCACGTTGCCGCGGCGGTTGGCGTCCGCGTCCGGCTCGGCGCCCTGGAGGTAGGCGTCCACCGCCGGCGAGATGTCCACCGTGCGCGAGCCGATCCCCAGCGCGTCCACCACCAGCTTCGCGTGCGCCACGCTCTCGGGGCTCGACGTGCGATAGGGCATCAGCACCCCCGTCACGTGCTCCGAACCCAGCGCCCTCGCGGCGAGGAACGCCGTCACGGCACTGTCCACGCCTCCCGAGAGCCCCACCACCCCGTTGGTGAAGTCGCGCCGCCGGGTGACCTCATCCCGCAGGAACTCCACCAGCCACCGCTCGAGGAGCGCACAGTCCACCGCCAGCGGGTCGTCCCGCTCGACCAGGGCGCCCGTCGCCAGCGGCACCGACGCCGCCGCCGCGGGAGCGGGGCGCGGCACATCCCGCCGCGCCTCGTCCCACGCCGCCGGCACGCCCGGGCGCTCGAGCGAGCGCAGCAGGTGCGGCAGCTTCGCCTCGAGGTCCGCGAGGAGGGGCAGGTCCGCCCGCGCCCGCGCCACGTCGGTGAGGTCGAGTTGCGCCTCGATCAGCGCTTCCTCCCACAGCGGCCCCCGCACCGCGATCTCGCCGCGCGGCGTCGCGATCACCGACCCGCCGGCGAACCCCTTCCCTCCCTCGAACCCCACCAAGTGGCTCACCACCGTCCACACGCCGTGCTCCTCCGACACGTCCCGCGCGATCCGCTCCCACCGCGCGACGTTGGCCGGATGCCGGAGCGTCACTTCCTGCGGGGCGACGCCCCTCGCGGGCGAGGCGCAGAGGACGATCACCAGCTCGGCACCGCCCAGGGCCGCGAGGGCGGGCGTGACGGAGTGCCACGCGTCCTCGCAGATCAGCAGCGCCGCGCGCCCCCAGCGGGTGTCGAAGGCGCGCACCTCCTGCCCCGCCTCGACGAACCGCCCCTCGTCGAACACCCCGTAGGTGGGGAGGAAGACCTTCCGATGAACGTGCCGGATGCCGGCATCGGGGCCGCCGAGGCTGGCGTAGAGCGCGGAGTTGTAGAGCCGGCGGCGCCACTCCTCATAGAAGCCGATGGCGATGTCCAAGGGGGGGGCCTGCGACTTCCGGTGCAGCTCGGCCAGGTCCTCGAAGAGGGTGCCGGCCGTCACCGCCAGCTCCCGGGCGCCCCCCTCGACGAAATAGCCGGTGAGGGCGGTCTCGGGGAGCACGACCAGCTGCGGCGGCTCCGGCCGCCGCCCGAGGTCGGCGAGAATCGCCCCCAGCCGCCCCAGATTCTCGGCGTAGTTCCCCTTGCCGGGCTTGAACTGCGCGATGGCGATCCGCAGCATGCTGAGGAAGATACCGCACCGTGCCGCGCGCGCGAGCCTCCCGCCGTGCGGTGACGGCCCTCACCGACTCAATGCCTCGCGCCAGGCATTATCCCCCGCCCGCATCGCCCGCGCCGCGCGGGAGCCCGACCGACGGAGAAAACGCCTATGCGCCTCCATCCCGCCTCCCACCAGCCCACCCCTGGATCGGCCCACGTCTTCAAGAAGCTCGAGGCCGCCGTCATCCTGCGGGGGGTCGTACGCCTCGTGCTCGACGAGGGGCCGGTGGAGGTGGAGCCGCGGACGTGGTACAAGGAGAAGGGCACCCACTACCTCGAGGCGAGGCGGCGGGACAGCGGCGAACACCTGGTGCTCCGGGTGGACCAGATCCGCGACGTGATGGCCTACTAGTATCCTCCCGCCGTCAGCGCGACGGGAGCCGCGTCCCCGCCTGCGCCAGCTCCTCCAGCATCTCGAGGGCGCTCCGCCGGGAGCCCGAGCGACGCCTCGAGCGCCTCCACGGCCGGGACGATCCGGGCCGCCAGTGTCCGGATGGCCTGCGGCGCCTCTCCCGGGCGCGCCACCTCCGGCCACGACGCCAGCGCCCCCACCTCGTGACGCAGCATCCGCAGCCCCGTAGCCAGCCGCCGCTGCTGATTCGCGTTCGCGAGCCCCTTGCCGCTCATCGCACCTCGCCGCCTTCGCAGCCCGCCGGTCCGGCGGACCCGCTCAGAATCGCAGGAACACCACCGCGCCCGCGGCCGCGCCGGCGAGGGCCATCACCCCCAACGCCACGGCGACATGCCGCCGGAACCGCCCCGCTCCCAGACCGACCCCGATCCCCAACTTCACGAGCGTGTTCACCACCGCCGCGAGCGTCACCGCCGCCGCCGGTGTCCGCCACGCGTCGGCCCCCGGGCCCAGGCGCGCAAAAGCGATCGTGACCGCGTCCACATCGGCGAGGCCCGAGATCGCGGACGCCGCGTACACCCCCCCCGAGCCCAGGTACTCCTGGGCCGCGCGCACGCCGAGCAGGATGAGGGCGAACACCACGCCGAACGAGAGGGCCGCCCGCAGACTGAAGGGGTTCGTGAGGTGGCCGCCCGACGCGACCGGCTCCCCCGTGCTCCGCCGCTGCAGCCACCACGCCGCCACCCCGCCCACCACCGCCATCGCCCCGATCACCGGCAGGAGCCGCGGCAGGAGGCCCGCATTCACCACCCCCGCGAGGACCGCCATCCGCAGGCTCATCACGCACGAGGCGAGGACCGCCGCCGACGCGGCCGGGCCCGCGAGCCCCTCGTCGGCGCGGGAGCGCTCCGCCATCGCGAACGTCACCGCCGTGCTGGACACCAGCCCGCCCACCGCACCCGTCACCGCCAGGCCCCGCTGCTCCCCGAGGAGCCGCGATGCCACGAACCCGGCGAACGAGAGCGCCGAGACGAGCACCACCAACAGCCAGATCGCGAACGGGTTCAGCACCTGCCACGGGCCGTACCCCTGGTTGGGGAGAAGCGGCAGCACGATCACCGTGATCACCGCCAGCTCCAGCGCGGCGCGGATCTCCTCCCCCGTCAGCGCGCGCGAGAACGCCTCCAGCCGCGGCTTCGCCACCAGGAGGATCGCCACCGTTACCCCCGCCGCGCCCGCCAGCACGAACTGGCCGTCCCCGGCGAGCGCACCGAGCAGGAACGTCGCGAAGGCGGCCACCTCGGTCGTCGCGCCCGCTCCTCCCTCCGCCGACGTGCGGAGGTAGGCCGCCACGGCGATCGCCGCGACCGCAGCGAACGCGGCCACGAGGAGCGCGGCGCCCGCG
>JBEKGT010000244.1:0-4015 GCA_050012655.1 Gemmatimonadales bacterium
CGCCTTGATGATCTTCTCCATCCGTCAATACCCCGCGAGCAGGTCCACCTGGTTGCGCAGCTCGCGCCCCTCGCGCAGCCGCGCCCAGTTGTCGAGCACCAGCTCCAGCTGCCGCTCCCACACCCGCGGCGTCACCGCCGACGCGTGCGGGCAGACGAGCACCCGCGGATGCGCCCAGAAGGGATGCCCCGCCGGGAGGGGCTCCTCCGCGAAGACGTCCAGCGCAGCCCCGCCCAGCCGTCCCGCATCGAGCGCGTCGAGAAGGGCCACTTCGTCGAGCACCTTTCCGCGGGAGAGGTGCACCACGACCGCCCCGGGCGCCAGGAGCGCCAGCGCCTCGGCCCCGATCGCGCCGCGCGTCTCCGCCGTCAGCGGCGCCGCCACCACCAGCACCTCCGCGCCGTCGAGCGCGTCGGCGAGTCGCGCCGCAGGGAAGACCACCACCCCGGGCGGGCCCCCGCGTTCCGCCCGGCGGCGCACCCCGCGCACCAGCGCTCCCAGGGCCGCCAGGCGCCGGGCCACGGCGCACCCGATGCCCCCCAGCCCGAACACCACCACCTTCGATCCCGCGAGCTCGCGCATCACCACCGGGAGCGCCGTGAACTCGTCCTTCGCCCACCGCCCCTCCGCCTGCGCCCGCACCGCCCGGTCGATCCCGCGGAAGAAATGGAGCACTGCGCCCACGGCCCACTCTGCCATCGGCTCGGCGTGCACCCCCGCGGAGTTCGTGAAGACCACCCCCGAGGCACCCAGCAGCCCGCCCAAACTCGCGCTCACCCCGGCAGCGGCACTGTGCGCCCAGCGCAGGGTGCCCGTGGCGGCTTCGAGGATGGCGGGCGGAAGACCGTAACCAATGTACACCTCGGCGCCCCGGGCCACAGCCACGGCCTCCGCCGAGCCGCTGCTCCCGTCGCCGTCGCTGTTCACCGTGGCCGCCACCTTCGCCACCTCCCACCCCGGCGGGGCCGCCGCCCGCAGCGCCGCGATGAACGAGTCCGGCGCGCGCCACACGGGCCGTGTCGCAGCGAGGTCCACCACCAGCCGGCGCGCCATCAGCGGCTCACGGGGCCGCGAGGCCCATCACCTGCCGCGCCTACACCATCGTCGCCTCCGCGAGGGCGCGGCACCGCGCGGCACCGTCCCCCAGCACTTCCCGCACCCGCTCCGGATGCGCGCGCAACTCCACCGCGCGCTCCCGCACCGGCGCGAGAGCCGCTATCATGTTGTCGGCAAGGAGGCGCTTGCAGTCGAGGCACCCCCACCCTGCCGAGCGGCACTGGGCCTCGACGTGCGCCACCTGCTCGCTCGTCGAGAAGGCGCGGTGGATCGTGAAGATGTTGCAGATCTCCGGGTTCCCGGGGTCCTTCTTCATCTTGCGCGCCGGGTCGGTCATAGCGGGGCGCAGCTTCGCCCAGATCTCCTCGGGGGTGTCCAGCAAGCCGATGGTGTTGCCGAGGCTCTTCGACATCTTCGCCGACCCGTCGAGCCCCAGGATCTTCCGCGTCGGGGAGAGCATCGGTTGGGGTTCCGGAAAGGTCAGGGCGCCGAAGCGCGTGTTCCAGCGGCGCGCGATCTCCCGCGAGAGCTCCAGGTGCTGGAGCTGGTCCTCCCCCACCGGTACCCGGTCCGCCTTGTAGAGCAGGATGTCGGCGGCCTGGAGGATGGGGTAGTTGAGGAGCCCCGCGGGCACGCTCTCCAGGCGGGCGGACTTGTCCTTGAACTGCGTCATCCGCTCCAGCTCGCCGAGGGGCGTCACCGTGTTGAGCAGCCACATCAGCTCGGCGTGCTGCGGAACGTGCGACTGCACGAAGAGGGTGCAGCGGGAGGGGTCGAGTCCCGCCGCGAGGAGTCCCACCGCCATCTCGCGGGTGCGTGGCGCGAGGGTTGCGGTGTCGTAGGGCTGCGTGATGGCGTGCAGATCGACGATGCAGTAGATGCACTCGAACTCGGCCTGCAGCGCGACCCAGTTGACCACGGCGCCGAGGTAGTTGCCGATGTGCAGTTCGCCCGAGGGCTGGATGCCGCTGAAGACGCGAGGCATCCTGCCAAGCTAAGACCGCCCTGGGGGCCTGGCAAGTGAATCTCGACCTCGCTCAACTCCTGGCCGCAGCGCGACTTGCGGCGGACCGCGCAGCCGCTTTCCTGCTCGAGCAGGAGGGCCGCCTCGGGCCGGAGTCGTGGTCCGTGAAACGGCCGTCCGACTTCGTCACGGAGATCGACCTCGCCGCCGAGCGGCTCATCGCCGGGATCCTCCAGGAGGCCGTGCCGGGGAGCCGCGTCGTGGGGGAGGAGCTGAGCCCCGACGCGCGGCCCGAGGGGCTCGCCTGGATCGTGGACCCGCTCGACGGGACGACCAACTACCTGCACCGCTTCCCCTGGTACGCCGTCTCCATCGCCGCAGCGCAGGATGGCGAGCTGCTCGCCGGCGTGGTCGCGCACGTGCGGGCGGGCGAGCGGTACCACGCGGTGAAGGGGGGCGGCGCCTGGCGGGACGGCGAGCGGCTCACTGTTTCCCGGGTCACCGACCCCCGGCAGTCCCTCATCGGGACGGGCTTCCCCTACAGCGAGCTGGGGCAGCTCCCGGTGTACGCCCGGCAGTTCGCGGCGGTGATCGCCGGTTCGGGGGGCCTGCGGCGCCCCGGCTCCGCGGCGCTCGACCTGTGCGACGTGGCCGCCGGCCGCTTCGACGGGTTCTGGGAACTCGCCCTCTCGCCCTGGGACGTCGCCGCCGGCGCGCTGCTGGTGCGCGAGGCGGGCGGCCTCATCACCGACCACGACGGCGGCGCCGACGTCGTCAGCCGGCGCGGCAGCGTCGTGGCGGGCAATCCGGCCATCCACGCCTGGCTGCGCGGCGTGCTCGCCGCGGCGCGGGAGCCGTGAGCGCCGCCCCGCGCGCCGCGCGCGCACCCGCGCCCGCGGGCGCGTCGCGCGCACGACCGGCGCCACCGGACCGCCATCCCACTCTCGTCACCTCGGAAAGCAGAGCATGACCGCTCTCGTCGAGTGCGTGCCCAACTTCAGCGAAGGCCGCGACCCCGCAGTCCTCGAGGCGCTGCGCGCCGCCATCACCTCGGTGAGCAGCGTGCGGCTGCTGGACGTGCAGGCCGACGCCAGCCACCACCGCTCCGTCTTCACGTTCGTGGCGCCTCCGGACGCCGCGGTGGAGGCCGCGTTCCGCGCCATCCGCACGGCGCGGGAGCGCATCGACCTCACGCGGCACCGGGGCGAGCACCCGCGGATGGGCGCGACCGACGTGGTGCCCTTCGTCCCGCTCGAAGGCGCGACGATGGACGACTGCGTGGCGCTCGCCAGGCGCCTCGGCGAGCGGGTCGGCGGCGAGCTCGGGATCCCGGTCTACCTCTACGCCCGCGCCGCCACACGGCCCGAGCGTGAGCGGCTCCCCGACGTGCGGAAGGGGGAGTTCGAGGGGCTGCGGGACGTCATCGGGAGCGATCCCGCGCGCGCGCCGGACTTCGGCCCGCCGCGCATCCACCCGACCGCCGGCGCAACCGCCATCGGCGCGCGCCCCTTCCTCGTGGCGTACAACGTGTACCTCAAGGGAGGCGACGTGGCGCTCGCCAAGGCGATCGCCAAGGCGCTCCGCACCTCCGACGGCGGCCTCCCCGCCGTGCAGGCGAAGGGGTTCGACGTCGAGGGGGAGCCGCAGGTCTCGATGAACCTCCTCGACCTCGACGCCACCGCCGTGCACACGGCGTTCGACGCGGTGGACGCGGCGGCGCGCCGCGGGGGGGCCGAGGCGGCCCGGAGCGAGTTGGTGGGCCTGGTGCCCGAGCGAGCGGTCTACGCGACGGCGGAGGCACACCTCCGCCTGCAGGACGCGCTCGCCGACCACGCCCTCGAGCGCCAGGTGCGGCGGAGCGCCGGACCGGGACTGGGCGAGTGGATGGACAGTGTGGCTTCGGCGAGCCCCTCTCCCGGCGGAGGGACCGTAGCGGCGGTGGCGGGCGCGGTAGCGGCGGCGCTCGCCGCCATGGTGGGGCGGCTCACCGCGGGG
>JBEKGT010000245.1:0-3990 GCA_050012655.1 Gemmatimonadales bacterium
GTCCGCGGCCTCGGCGGCGCGCGTCGTCACCGCGTCCACCACCAGCACGAACTCGGTGCCGGCGAAGGCGCGCGCGGCGAGCGCGGGGAAGAACTCGAAGGGGTCGTCGGCGAAGACGAGGAGCGCCTTCACCTCGCCCGCCGCGGCACGCTGCAGCATCTCGTACGCGGCGAGCCCACCGGCGCGCGGATGGGTGCCCGCCTCGGCGAGCCCCAGTTGATTGACGAAGTCGGGGAGCCGCCAGGAGCGCGGCCCGCCCAGCTTCCGGAGCGCGGGCCCCGCCTGTCCGCTGAGGGCCAGCTCCGACGACCAGAGCACCAGCTCGTCGGGCCGCGCCGCCCGCGCCGCCGCCTCGACCTCGGCGCCGGGGAGACAGCGGATCCACTCAGTGGCCAGCGTCCCGAGCGGACCGCCATTGCTCCCCACGAACCGCACGGGGACGCCACGCTCCAGCGCCTCGAGGACACGGCGGTGGGCCTGCGGATGGCGCACCGAGAGGTCGGTCCCCACCACCAGGACCCCCGCGGCGCGCTCGATCGCCTCGAGGCCAAGCGACGGCCCCCCCCCGGGCGTGCTGCCGAGCCGCTGCAGCGCGTCGAGATGCGGCGTGCCGATGGCGTGGGCGAGGTCGGCGAGGAGGTGCAGCTCTTCGAGGGTGAGACGCGCGGAGGCGAGGATGCCGATGCTCGCGGGGCCGTGCCGAGCGCGGATCGCGGCGATGCGGCTTGAGGCGTGCCCCAGCGCCGCCTCGGCGGGGGACGCGGCGAGCGGGCTGCCGCGGACGCGCATCCGCGCCCTCAGGTTCCGGAGAGGGGAGTCGAGCAGCTCGCCGGCGCTCCAGCCGCGCAGGCACAGGGCCCCGCGCGTCACCGGATCACCGAGCACCGGGAACGCCTCGGCGTCCGCCAGGGTCAGCGTGCAGCCCGAACCACAGAAGGGACAGGCCGTGATGGCCACGGCACTGTCGACGGACGCCAGCGCGGTGCTCACGAAGGCCCCTCGCAGCGAAAGCGACTGCCCATTGCGAGGGCAAGAAGAATGCCGTGGAACCGCTTACGTGCGCTCGGGATGCGTGCGTCAGAGGGCGCCATCCTGCGCGCTGCGCCATCGCGCCAGTTCGCACACCGGAGCCGGCGCGAAAGCCCGGCGGGGCGCGCGTTCGGACGGCACTGCACCGGCACGGCCGTGCCCGGTGTCGGGATTCGTACGGAGGGCCGGGTGTACCCCTCGGTGCCCGGGCCATGGGGCGTCGCGCGGAAGCCGGGTCCAGCGGCGCCGATTGGGACATCACCGCCCAGTACGAGAGGCGGAGTCGGGCATCCGCGCGCGCCCGGACCTCACACGGGGATGCGAGCGAGCCGGACGACGCGGTGCACGCGGTGGCGGCGCCGAATGGCGAGTGCTTTACTCGTATTACCGTGCGTGGAAGCGGGATCGCGGCTGCCCCTTCTGTTGCGCGGGTGGTTCTCTGGTGGTTCTCGCGTTCGACTCGATCCGCGAGCCAGGCGCCGCGGACTCGCGGCGGGCTGCGCTCCATTCGCGCCGCGTCAGGGTTGCGACGCCGCCCCCCGGTGGCGACGTTTAATCCCGCAGCGGCGGACAGACCCCCTGGCTCCTTGGCGTCTGTCCCCTGGCCCCTGGAGTGGTGGCCGAGAGGCTGAAGGCAACGGTTTGCTAAACCGTCATACGGGCTAATACCTGTATCGAGGGTTCGAATCCCTCCCACTCCGCTGTGATCCGGGTCCGATTCGCCCCATCCCCCACAGGCAGCCTGCACGTCGGGGGCGCGCGCACCGCGCTCTTCAACTGGCTGTTCGTCCAGCATGCGCGCCGGCTCGGTGGCGAGGCGGACGCCGCGTTCATCCTCCGCATCGAGGACACCGACAAGCAGCGCTCCACCGACGAGTTCACGCAGGTCATCCTCGACGGGATGGGCTGGCTCGGCCTCTCGTGGGACGAGGGGCCGCTCTTCCAGGGGGAGGGGCTCGCGCGGCACCAGGCCGACGCGCAGCGCCTCCTCGACGAGGGGAAGGCGTACCTCGACGACGGCGCCATCCGCTTCAAGGTGAACCACGAGGAGGTGGCCTGGGAGGACGCGATCCACGGGCCGATCACCTTCCACGGGAAGGACCTCGAGGATTTCGTCATCCTGCGGGCCGACCGCACGCCGGTGTACAACTTCGCGGCGGTCTCCGACGACATCGCGATGCGGATCACGCACGTCTTCCGCGGCGACGACCACATCTCCAACACGCCGAAGCAGATCCTCCTCTACCGCGGCTTCGGGGTGAGCGTCCCGATCTTCGGCCACGTGCCGATGATCCTCGGCACCGACGGCAAGAAGCTGAGCAAGCGGCACGGCGCCACCGCGGTGGCCGACTACCAGCACGAGGGGATCCTGCCGCAGGCGATGGTGAACTTCCTCGCCCTCCTCGGCTGGAGCCCCGGTCACGACCGCGAGTTGTTCTTCGACCTTGCCGAGCTGGTGGATGCGTTCAGCGTCGCGGGGGTGCAGCGGAAGGCCGCCGTCTTCGACCCGAAGAAGCTCAAGTGGATGAACGGCGAGCATCTGCGGCATCTGGGCGCATCGCGCCTCGCCGAGAAGCTCGCCGCGGAGTTGCCGGGGCTCGCTCCCTCGCGCGCCGCCGAGCTGATCGCCGCGGTCCTGCCGCGGAGCCGCACCACGCTCGACCTCGCGCGCCAGGCGCGCATCCGCGCCGGCCTCGACGCCGTGTCGCCCGACGAGAAGGCGGCGGCAGCCATCGCCGAGGATCCCGCCGGCCACCTGGCAGCGTTGCAGCTCGTGCTGGACTCGCTGCGCGGCGCGGCGGAGTGGAGCGCCGCCGGCCTCGAAGCGCACCTCCGGCGGGTCGCCGAGGCGAAGGGGTTGGAGGCGGGTGCGGTGATGCAGCCGGTGCGCATCGCCCTCACGGGAGCGACCGTGAGCGAGCCGGTGAACGAGCTGCTGGTGGTGATCGGACGGGATGAAGCGCTGGCAAGGCTGGAACGGGCGCTTCAGGAGAAGTAGCGCCCCTCTCGGCGCTGTGGCGTCTGGTGACTGTCCTCTAGTTCCCCCACACCTGCGCCAGGAACTGCGCGCACAGCCCGTCCCCGACGAACCGTTCCACCGCCTCCGCGGTCGCCGCGCGATCGGCGCCCCATAGGCTGGCGCGCTTCGACTCGCCGTCCCACGCCCCCTGGATGAAGACCCGCTCGCCGCGCTGCACCAGCATCGGCAGCTCGGCGACGAGCGCCGCGGCGACGCGGTTCACGCCCGGGCCGCCGACCGCCACGGTCGGGCAGAGGTGGAAGATCCGGTTCTGCGCGTACCACGCGTCGGAGACGACGACGGCCCGCCGGAAGGAGCGCCCCGCGCCCCGGCGGTCGATCTCCTCCTTGAGCTGGTAGGCGATGGGGCGGTCGTTCATCTCCGCGTCGATCTCCGACCCGGTCACGATGAGCACCGTCTCGTCCGTGTCCACCACCTTGCCCGTGCTCACGGCGTCAGCGCCGCGCGGGCCGAGTCCCGCGCCTGCTGGAGGTCCCGCTCTTTCTGCTTCCGCGCGCGGATCTCCCGCACCGCCTGGCGGAAGTCCGACTCCGCCTGGGCCCGCGCCGCCGCGCGCATGATGTCGGCCCGCATCGCCATCAGCGCGTTATTCGCCCGCGCCTGGTCGATGTTCCCCTGCGGGAATGAGAGGAACGCCAGCACCACGTTGGGGATGGTGAAGTCGCCGAGGTGCAGCCCCGCCGCATCCCAGCCGTAGGTCTTCCCGTTGCGCCGGAAGGTCCAGCCCCGCGAAACGTAGGGATTGGCGTTCGGGTCCGCGGACGGGTGCAGCTCGATCGAGTCCGCGAGCGCGAGCATCCGCGCGGCGACGACCGAGTCCATCCGGATCGGCCGCCCGCCGTCGGGAGCGAGGTACATCGGCGGTATCCACAGCTCGCCGTTCCCGTACGCCGGCACCAGGTCGGCGAAGGTCCGCCGCC
>JBEKGT010000246.1:0-3977 GCA_050012655.1 Gemmatimonadales bacterium
CGCTGCCGATGCTGGCGGGGAAGTTCCTCGCCGGGCCGTGGAGCGACCAGTACTCCGCGGGCTACGCGTTCCGCACCTGGGGCGCCGAGCAGCTGCGCCGCACCGGCCACGTGGCCCTCTGGAACCCGGAGATGTTCGGCGGGCTGCCGTTCGTCGCGGCGCTGCACGGGGACATCTTCTATCCCACGTCCTGGCTCCGGATCTTCTTCTCGATGCCGACGGTGATGGATTTCGGCTTCGTCCTCCACTACTTCGCCGCCGCGCTCTTCACCTACCTGCTCCTGCGGCGGCTCTCCGTGCCGTGGCTTGGCGCGGTGGTGGGCGGCCTCGCCTACCAGCTCTCAGGGCTCATCGCCTCGTACCCGCTCCCCGGTCACGACGGCAAGCTCTTCGTCTCCACGATGCTCCCGCTGGCGATGCTCGCCCTGGTGATGGGGATTCGCGAGCGCCGGTGGAGCGGACACGCCCTCCTCGCCGTGGCGGTGGGGCTCGCGCTCCTGAGCCCGCACTTCCAGATGACGTACTACATGCTCATCGCGGCGGGCCTCTTCGCCCTCTACCTCGCCTTCGGGGAAGATGACGGGCGGTCGTGGGGCGAGCGGATCGGACTCCTCGGACTGGCCCTCGTCGCCGTGCTCGTCGGGTTCGGCATCTCCGCGATCCAGGTCCTCCCGTTCTACGGCTACCTGCCGTTCTCCCCGCGCGCGCAGGGGTACCACGGTTTCGAGGGCGCGACGTCGTACGCCATCCCCTGGGCCCACTTCCCCGAGTTCTTCCTCAAGTGGTTCACCGGGCTGCGGGAGACGTACTGGGGTCCCAACGGGCTGAAGCTCCACTCCGAGTACCTCGGCCTGCCGGTCGTCGCCCTGGCGATCCTCGGCGCCGCCACGCGGCAACGCCGCCGGCTCGTCCTCTGGCTCGGCGGCATCGGACTGCTCTTCCTCCTGATTGGCCTCGGCGCCGGCACGCCCTTCTACCAGGTGTGGTGGACGCTGATGCCGTACGTGAAGCAGACGCGAGCGCCGGGGATGGCTTTCTTCGTCGTCGCGCTCGTCGTGGCCGTCTTAGCCGCGCTGGGCGTCGAGCGGCTCGAGCGCCGCGAGGGGGCGAAGCACGTCACCGGATGGCTCGTGGCGGCGGCCGTCGTGGCGGTGCTGGCCCTCGTCGGCGCCTTCGGCGCGATGGCGCTATCCTATGCGTCCGCGCATGAGGCGACCCTCGGGATCCCGCTCGCGCGAGCGGCCGAGGCGGGGCAGTCCGCCATCCGCTGGGGAGCGCTGAGCAGCGCGCTCGCCCTCGCCCTGGTCGGCGTCTTCGCGCTGGCATGGCTGCGCGGCAAGCTCAAGGTCCGGGAGTTCGGTGTCCTCCTCGTCCTCGTCGTGGGAACCGACCTCTGGCTCAATGCCAACCGCTTCTGGGTGTACAGCGACGCTCACCAGCCGCTCTTCCAGGCCGATCCCATCACCGACCGCATCAAGGCCTCGCCGCTGCCGTACCGGGTGCTCGACCGCGGCGTCTACCCGACCTTGGGCTCGGCGCTGATGGCGTTCGACCTCCCCGAGGTGCTGGGGCACCACGGATTCGAGCTGAACCGGTATGACCAGCTCCTCGGAGGGCAGGGGGAGTGGCCGTACATCCAGGGCATCAGCCCGATCTGGGACCTGCTGGCCGTCCGATACGTCATCGCGCCGGCGCAGGAGAAGCCGCTGGGGGAGGGCGTCCCGGAGTTCACCCTGCGCTTCCGGCGCGTCCTCGCAGGGGTGAGCGCGTCGAGCGGCCAGCTCGCCGACCTCTACGAGCGCAACGACTCCGCGCCGGCGCCGTACGCGCGGGTGGTGCCGGCGGCGGTCAAGGTCCCGGACGAGCAGACCGTCCCCACGCTCCTCAATCCGCGACTCGACTACTCGCGCCTCGTCCTCCTGCCGGAAGATGCGCCCGTCCAGGTGCCGCGCCTCGACTCGATGCCCGCTCCGAGCGCGAGCCGCGCCACCTTCCTCGCCTGGGAACCAGGACTGATGACGGTGCGGCTTGACCCGGCGCCGGAGAACGACAGCTATCTCGTGGTGAGCGAGAACTGGTACCCCGACTGGCGCGCCGAGGTGGATGGCAGCCCGGCCAGGGTCCTGCGCGGCGATCAGTCGCTCCTTACGGTGCCGCTGCCGCGCGGCGTGCGCGTCGTGCAGCTCCGGTTCGAGAGCGCCAGCTACCGGACGGGGAAGGGCATCACCCTCTCGTCCTTGGCCATCGTTCTCCTGGCCTTGCTCCTCCCCTCCGCCCTGAAGAGGCGCCGTGGCTGAGCGCGCGCTCGTCATCATCCCGACCTACAACGAGCGGGAGAACCTCCCGCTCATCGTCCCGGCCGTCCTCGAACAGGATGCCCGTCTCGAGGTGCTGGTGATCGACGACGGCTCCCCCGACGGCACTGGCGAGCTGGCCGACGCGCTCGCCGGGGCGGAGCCGCGCGTCCACGTCCTCCACCGCGCCGGGAAGCAGGGGCTCGGCACCGCGTACCGGATGGGCTTCCGCTGGGCGATCGACAACGGGTTCGATTACGTCTTCGAGATGGACGCCGACTGGTCCCACGACCCCAAGCACCTGCCGGTGTTCCTGCGGGAGGTTCGCGACGCGGACCTCGTCATCGGATGCCGCTACTTCCACCACCGCGTGACGGTCGTCAACTGGCCGATGACCCGACTGCTTTTGTCGTATTTCGCGAATATCTACGCGCGGTGGATCACGGGGCTCCCGCTGTGGGACTCGACGGGCGGGTTCAAGTGCTACCGGAGGGCGGTGCTGGAGGCGGTCCCGCTCGAGCGGGTGCAGTCGAACGGCTACTCCTTCCAGATCGAGATGTCGTTCCGGGCATGGAAGAAGGGGTTCCGGCTGAAGGAGATTCCGATCACGTTCACCGACCGGAGCCTCGGCGAGAGCAAGATGTCGCGCACGATCATCTACGAGGCGATCTGGATGGTGTGGTGGCTGCGCCTCGCTTCGATCCTGGGGAAGTTGTGAGGGCGGGCATCGTCTTCCACAAGCTCACGGGGTCGGGGAACGACTTCGTGGCCTTCGACGGGCGCGACATCGCGCTTGCCGACCTCACGCCCGCCTTCATCGCGGCGGTGTGCGACCGGAGGCACGGGGTGGGGGCCGATGGCGTCATGCTCTTGGCGCCCCCCACGGATCCCGACACGCACTTCGCCTTCCACTTCTGGAACAGCGACGGCTCCCCGGGCCCGATGTGTGGGAACGGCGCTCTCTGCGCCACCCGGCTCGCCACGGTGCTCCAGCTCACGCCGGCCGACGAAGAGGTGCGCTTCACGACGGAGTCGGGGGTGCACCGGGGGCGCTTGGCGGGAGAAGATCGGTCCCAAATCGAGCTCCCGGACTGCGACCTGCCGGTGGCCACTCCGGCCATTGCCACTGCCGCCGGGGAGCGGAACCCCTTGGTCGGGAGGCCATCGGTGCCTCATCTGGTACTCGAAGTTGACAACCTGGATGAGGTGGACCTGGCCGCCCGGGGCCCGCTGCTGCGGCACGACCCGGCGCTCGATCCAGGCGGGGCCAACGTCAACTGGGTCGCCAAGGCCCCCGATGGCTCGTGGCGGATGAGAACTTACGAGAGGGGGGTCGAGGGCGAAACGATGGCCTGCGGCACGGGAGCCATCACCTGCGCCTTGGCCCTCGCCGTCGCCGGCAGGGCCGAGTCTCCGGTCAGGATCTGGACCACGAGCGGGCTTCCGCTGGACGTCTCCTGGGTCAGAAACGGCACCCGGGCAACGGGGATAAGGCTCGCGGGAGAGGGTCGCGTGGTCTTCAGGGGGATTCTGGGTAGTCTTCCAACAGACAGAGCCTGAACGTGTTACGGAGCTCATCCACACTATCCACAGTCACGCATAGTATTACTTAACATAACATATCTTATACGACGTTGATTCAAGAGTGAAAAGGAGGGGCGCCCGAACCGCTCGGACGCCCCT
>JBEKGT010000247.1:0-4734 GCA_050012655.1 Gemmatimonadales bacterium
CGATCCCCGCGCGCTGGTCGCGCTGCAGGCGGGCGGCTTCGCGCGCGACGTGCTGCGCGCCGCGGCGCTGACGCTGGTGACGCTGGTCCCCGGGGGCGCCCTAGCACGGGTCCTCGCGGTGCGGTGGCGCGCGCCCGGCGGGCTCGCCGAGGACGTGCTGGTGGCGGTGGCGCTCGGCGTGGCGGCGTGGAGCGCATGGCGCCTCTTCGGGCGCGGCCGCACCGGGCGCTGGCTGGCGGCGGGGCTGGTGATCGGATTCGCCGGGGCGCTGCTGTGGGCGTGAGCGGGCTGCGGGCGATTCCCCCCTTCGCCTTCGCGACGGCGCGCCTCTTCGGCCTGCAGTCGGCGTGGAGCTACGAGCGGATGCTCGGCATCGGGTTCGCGCACGCGATGGAGCCGCTGCTGCGCCCGCTCCGCGCCGCGGATGGCGGAGCGCGCTATCACGACGCCCTGGCGCGCGAGGCGCAATTCTTCAACGCGCACCCGTACGTGACGTCCCTCGCGATCGGCGCTGCAGCCCGCGCGGAGGTGGATGGGGAGGCGCCGGAGAAGATCGAGCGGCTGCGCCAGGCCTTGTGCGGGCCGCTCGGCGCGCTCGGCGACCGGCTGGTGTGGGCGGGGTGGCTGCCGGTGTGCTCTGCGCTCGGCCTCATCCTGGTCGGATTCGGTGCGGGGGGGTGGGCCGTGGCCACGTTCCTGATCCTCTACAACGTGGTGCACGTGGCGCTGCGGGTGTGGGGACTGCGCGCCGGGTGGCGTGCGGGTATGCACGTCGCCGCGGCGCTGGCGAACCCAGTGCTTCACCGCAGCCTCGAGGTGGTGGGGTCTGGGCCGTGCGTGGCGCGGGGCTGCACCTGCCGTGGTGGCTGATTTGGCGGCACCTCGTTGCGGCGGGGGCGGGCGCGGGGGCGTTCGCGCTGCTGGCGGCACGACTGGGTACCCGGTGCACGGGGCTGACGCTCGCGACCCTGGTGCTCGCCGTGGCGGCGGTCGGGGGGATGCTGTGGCGGTAGTCGAACGGACGGTGCGCATCGTGAACGCCTTGGGGCTGCACGCGCGCCCGGCCGCGGCTTTCGTGAAGATCGCGGGACGCCACCAGTGCCATCTGCTGGTGCGCAAGGACGATCTGGAGGTCAACGGCAAGAGCATCATGGGGATGATGATGCTGGCCGCGGAGTGCGGGAGCGACCTGGTGATCCGCGCCGACGGCGACGACGCGGAACAGGCGGTGGAGGAACTCGTGGCCCTGGTCCAGGGCGGTTTCGGGGAGGACTGAGTGCCGCATCGGCTGTTGAGAGGGGTGGCGGTGTCGCCGGGGGTCGCCGTGGGCCCGGCGCTCGTGGTGCGCTGGGAAGTGCCGCCGGTGCCCGAGCGTACCGTGCCGCGCGAGCAGGTCCCCCGCGAGCTGGAGCGACTCCGCGAGGCGGTGGCGTTCTCGCGCGAGCGGATCGAGCGGACGCGTGAGCGCGCGCTGGTGCGCGCCGGGCCGGACGAAGCGCGAATCTTCGACGCCCAGCTCCTGATGCTGCAGGACGTGGACCTGATCGCCGGGGTCGAGCGGCTCATCCGCGAGAACCGGTTCGCGGCCGAGCGCGCCTTCGAGATGAAGGTCCTCGAGTGGCGCGGCCTGTGGAGCGGGCAGGACAGCGCGACGCTGCGGGACCGGCTCGCGGACCTCGCCGACGTGGAGGTGCGCGTCCTCGGCCGGCTCCTCGGGCTCCCCGAGCACGATGTCCTCGACGCCCGGCCCGAGTCGCCCGTCATCATCGTCGCGCGCGACCTCACGCCCTCGCTCACGCTGCAGATGGACCGGTCGGCGGTGCTGGGGATCGCCTGCGAGGGAGGGACCCGCACGTCTCACGCCGCCATCCTCGCGCATTCGCTTGGCATTCCGGCGGTGATGGCGGCCGAGGGCGTCCTCGAGGAGGTGGCGACGGGCGACCGGCTGGTGGTGGACGGCTGGGCGGGCACCGTGCAGGTGCGCCCCACCGGCGCGGAGGTGACGGCGGCGGAGACGCGCGACCAGCGGCGCCGAGAGTTGGACCGGGAGCTGGAGGTGGGTGCGAAGGAGCCCGCGTCAACGCAGGACGGCGTGGCGATGCGTGTGCGGGCCAACCTCGACCTCCCGGAGGAGCTGGAGGCCGTGCGCCGCTCGGGGGCGGAGGGCGTCGGCCTGATGCGCACCGAGTTCCTGGTCGTGGGGCGGAGCCGGATGCCGACCGAGGACGAGCAGGCGGCGATCTACCGGCGCATCGGCGAGGCGTTCGGGGGGCACGACGTCGTCATCCGCACCTACGACATCGGCGGCGACAAGTTCCCCGCCGCGTTCCGCACGCCGCCCGAGGCCAACCCGTTCCTCGGCTGGCGCGCCATCCGCGTCTGCCTCGACGAGCCGGAGATCTTCCGTACCCAGATCCGGGCGATCCTCCGTGCCGCGGCGCACGCGCCGCTGAAGCTGATGATCCCCCTGGTGACCCGCGTCGAGGAGGTGGAGGCGACGCGCGAGCTGGTCGAGAAGGAGGCGCGCGCGCTGCATCGCGCCGGCATCGAGGCGGCGGCGTCGGTCCCCGTGGGGGTAATGATCGAGACGCCGGCCGCCGCGGTGCTCGCCGATCGGTTCGCGGAGGTGTCGGATTTCCTTTCGGTGGGCTCGAACGACCTCACCCAGTACACCCTCGCCGTGGACCGGAGCAATCCCCGGATGGCGGGGCGCTTCGACCCGCACCATCCGGCGGTGCTGCGGCTGTTGCGGGACGTGCAGGTCGCCGGCGCCGCGGCGGGGCGAGAGGTGTCGCTGTGCGGCGAGATGGCGAGCGACCCGGTGTCGGCGTACCTCCTCGTCGGCCTCGGCTACCGCGTCCTCTCCGTGGCGTCGCCGAGCCTGCCGGTGGTGAAATGGCTGGTGCGCCGGATTGCCGCGTCGGAGGCGGCGGCGTGCGCGGCGGACGCGCTCCAGGCGCGCACCGCGGCGGAGGCGGTAGCGTGCGCCCGCGCGGCGCTGACGGCGCAGGTGGACCTGCGGCTCCTCGACCCCTCGGTGCGGTTGCCCGGCCGTGGGCGGCGGGGTACGTTGCACGCGTGAGCAGTTGACCCTATCACAGGTGGATTGATGCGCGACACGGACCGCTGGCTCTTCACGTCGGAGTCGGTGACGGAAGGGCACCCCGACAAGATCGCCGACCAGATCTCGGACGCCGTCCTCGACGCGATCCTCGCGGAGGACCCCGCGGCCCGCGTGGCGTGCGAGACGTTCGTCACGACGGGGATGGCCGTGGTCGGCGGCGAGATCACGACGACCTGCTACGTGTCGGTGCCGGACATCGTGCGCGGCACGGTGGAGGCGATCGGCTACACGGACGCCACCTACGGCTTCGACGCCGAGACGTGCGCGGTGCTCACCTCGATCGACCGCCAGTCGCCGGACATCGCGCAGGGCGTGGACACCGGCGGCGCGGGCGACCAGGGGATGATGTTCGGCTATGCGTCGGACGAGACGCCGGAGCTGATGCCGCTGCCGATCATGCTGGCCCACGCGCTGACGCGCCGCCTCGCCGAGGTGCGCAAGAGCGGCGACCTGCCGTGCCTGCGCCCCGACGGGAAGTCGCAGGTCACCGTCGAGTACGAGGGCGACCGGCCGGTCCGGGTGCACACGGTCGTCGTCTCCACGCAGCACGCGCCGACTGTGGGCCACGAGGAGCTCGAGAAGCTGGTGCTCCAGCACGTTGTCCGGCCGGTGCTGAAGGAGTGGATCCGGGGCGCCGAGCCGCGGTTCTACGTGAATCCCACCGGGCGCTTCGTCGTCGGCGGGCCGCAGGGGGACGCGGGCCTCACCGGCCGCAAGATCATCGTGGACACCTACGGCGGGATGGCGCGCCACGGCGGCGGCGCGTTCAGCGGGAAGGACCCGTCGAAGGTGGACCGCTCGGCGTCGTACGCCGCGCGGTGGGTCGCGAAGAACGTCGTGGCGGCGGGGTTGGCGCGCCGCTGCGAGGTGCAGGTGGCATACGCCATCGGGGTGGTGCAGCCGGTCTCGCTCCTCGTGGACACCTTCGGCACCGGCACGGTGCCCGAGCCCGCGCTCGAGGCGGCGATCCGCGAGCAGTTCGACCTGTCCCCCCGTGGTATCATCGAGGCGCTCGACCTCCGGAATCCGATCTTCAAGGCCACCGCCGCGTACGGCCACTTCGGCCGGAAGGCGGAGCGGCGGGTGGTGGACGGACGCGAGCTCGACTTCTTCACTTGGGAGCGGACCGATCGCGCGGCCGAACTGCGCGAGACCGCGAACCGTCTGGCGGGCGCCGCGAAGGGCGCCGGCCGCTAGGAGACCGCAGGATGACCGTGGCAGCCAAGAGCCCGACGGCCGACGTCCGGGACCTCGCCCTCGCCGACGAGGGGAAGCGCCGCACCGAGTGGGCGGAGCGCAATATGCCGGTGCTCCGGCTCATCCGGGAGCGGTTCGCGACGGAGCGCCCGCTGGCGGGCCGGCGGCTGTCGGCGTGCCTCCACGTGACCTCGGAGACCGCCAACCTCGCCGTGACGCTCAAGGCGGGCGGGGCCGACGTGGCGCTCTGTGCCTCGAACCCGCTCTCGACGCAGGACGACGTGGCCGCCCACCTGGTGCGCGACCACGGCATCAAGACGTTTGCGATCAAGGGCGAGGACCACGAGACCTACTACGACCACATCCGCGCCTGCCTCGCGCACCGGCCCGACATCACGATGGACGACGGCGCC
>JBEKGT010000248.1:0-3941 GCA_050012655.1 Gemmatimonadales bacterium
GAGCCCGCGTCGCATCTGCTCGTAGCCGTCGGTCGGTGGCGCGGCCGAGAGCAGAAACGGTCCGCTCAAGCGTCGGCCGAAGAAGTCGGTGTCAAGCGGTACGGGCGTGCGCTGATATCCCGGCACCGGTACCACGCTCTTGTTCCGGCGCGGCGGCGGGGTCCCGACCTGTTTGGAAAGCCGCGCGTGTACCTGCATGGCGGCATTCTTCCCGGAGGCCACGGCCTGCACCACGGTGGAAGGACCGAGATCGCAGTCTCCGGCCACCACCACGCCGGCGCCGACCTTGAGCGAGGAGCGATGGCCGATGGCCACTATCACGTGGCGGAAGTCGCCGCGATGGGCTTCGCTGCCCGGGAGATCCTCGACCGCTCTCGGTTCAAAGGGCTCCGGGGCCTCGGGGTCTCCACTCCACGGCCCGTCGCCCCTGGGGTAGGTGACGCGCAGGGTCGTGAGGCCCACCACACCCGTGGCACCGGTCTTGATGCCGGTCAGGCGGGTGCGGCCGCTGACCTGTATGCCGTAGTGCGTCAGATCGTGCCGCTCGCGCTCGGCGAGCGGCATCTCGCTGAGCTTCTCGAGCGCGAAGATCTCGACGCGCTCGGCCCCGCGCAGGCGTGCGGTGGTCGCGCAGTCGCAGGCCACGGCTCCGCCGCCGACCACCGCCACCGGCCCACCGAAGGCGAAGTCTTCCGGATGTGACAGGTAGTCCCAACCATAGACGGCCGCCTCCTCACCTTCGATCCCGAGGTGGATGGGCTCGGTGAGCCCGGTAGCCAGGATCACCGCGTCAAAGCCCGTGAGCGTGGCCGCATCAGCGACGTTCTGCCGGGTGTGCAGCCTGATGCGATCAGAGGCGAGGACGAACTTGAGATCGGCCTCGAGGATCGAGCGCGGCAGGCGATGAGCGGGGATGAGGTGCAACGCCCCACCTGGCCGGTCGCTGCGCTCGAAGATCTCGACGTCGTATCCGTGGCGAGTGAGCATCATGGCAGCGGCGAGGCCGGCTGGACCTGCGCCGATGATGGCGACGCGCTTGCCGTTGCCCTTCTCCGGTCCGGCGAGCCTGGGGACGAGACCGAGCGCGGTGGCGCGTTGCACCACCGTCTGTTGGACGTCCCGGATCTGCACCGGACCGTCGATGCGTACCCGCGCGCAGGCGGCCATGCAGTGGGTCTCGGGGCACACCGCGCCGCAGACGCCGCCGAGCGGGTTGTAGCTGAGGATCTCGGCGGCAGCGCGCAGGAAATCGTAGGGGTCGCCGATCTTGGCAGCGCGGATGAAGTCAGCGGGGGAGCAATGCGCCGGGCAGGCGTCGCGACAGGGCTTGAGCTCGCAGTACTCGCAGCTTTCGATCTCTGAGCGCAGTTGCGCGACGGTGAGCTCGGTCATCGAAGACCTCACGAGAGGGTGGCGAAGCGACGCCAGGTCCTTGGCGAGCGCGTCGCGAGTGAAGGGTGGGCCGGCCGCTCAGGTCGCGCGCGGCGTGCGCCGCACGAACGCGCCCGCACCCGGGCGGCCGACGAACCGGCCGCTCTCGGCCACGACCCGGCCGCGCGACAGCACGAGCTCGGGCGCTCCCGTCACGACGCGGCCCTCGAATGGAGAGTAATCCACTTGCATATGGAGCGTGGCGGCGCGGAGGGTGAGGGTGCGCTCCGGGTCCCAGACGAGGAGATCGGCGTCGGCGCCCGGCGTGAGGGCGCCCTTCCGAGGCCAGAGGCCGAAGAGCCGGGCCGGCTGAGTGGCGGTGAGTTCGACGAAGCGCTCGATGCCGAAGCGGCCGCCGCGCACGCCGGCGTCGAAGAGGAGGCTCATCCGCGTCTCGATGCCGGGAGCGCCGCCGGGGATCTTGGTGAAGTCGTCCCTGCCGAGGGCCTTCTGGTCGCTCATCCGGAAGGGGCAGTGGTCGGTGGCGACCACCTGGATTTCGCCGGCGGCGAGGGCGCGCCAGAGCCGCTCCTGGGCGCGGCGGTCGCGCAGCGGCGGGCTCATCACGTACTTCGCGCCCTCGAACGCGGGGCCGTCGTACAGCTCGTCGGACAGCAGGAGGTACTGCGGGCACGTCTCCCCGAAGACGCTGACTCCCCGTTCGCGGGCGGTCGCGATCTCCCGGGCGGCCTCCGCCGTGGAGACGTGGACGACGTAGACCGGCGCGCCAGCCATCTCGGCGAGCGCGATCACACGGTGTGCGGCCTCCGCCTCGGCGAGGGCGGGCCGGGTGCGGGCGTGCTCCCGCGGCGCGGTGCGTCCCGCGGCGAGCGCCTCGCGCACCAGTACCTCGATGACGCCGCCGTTCTCGGCGTGGATCATCACGGTGGCGCCGTTGGCCGCACTGTGCCGCAGGGAGCGGAAGATGGCGGCGTCGTCCACCATCAGGCGGCCGGGATAGGCGGTGAAGAGCTTGAAGGAAGGGACTCCCTCGGCGACCAGCGCGTCCATCTCGCCTTCGAGGGACGGCCCCGCGTCGCAGACGATCATGTGGAACCCGTAGTCCACCGCCGCCTTCCCCTCGGCCTTGCGATGCCACACGTCGAGCGCCTCGCGGAGCGGCCGGCCGGCCGTCTGCACGGCGAAGTCCACGACGCAGGTGGTGCCGCCGCACGCGGCCGCGGCGGTGCCCGTGGCGAAGTCGTCGGAGGTGACGGTGTCGCCATAGGGCATGTCGAGGTGGGTGTGGACGTCGATCCCGCCGGGGAGGACGTACTTCCCGGCGGCGTCCACGGTGCGGTCGGCGTCGGCGGTCATGGACTCCGCGATCCGCCCGATGCGCTCGCCGTCCACGAGCACGTCGAGCGCGCGGACGCCTTCCGGGGTCACGACGATGCCATGGCGGATCAGCGTACGCATGGCATCATCCTAGGACCCCGGCGCGCCGTCCGCCAGACGCCGCGCGTCGAGGGCGGTGTCCACGTCGAGCGCAGCCTCGGGCGCCTGGACGACGGCCAGCCCGGCCCGATGGCGCTCGATCACGCGCTTCGCCCCGGCATCGCCGCGGAGCGCCCGCAGCTCGGCGAACAGCTCGCGGTCGAAGAGGGCGGGGACGCCCACGGCGCCGGCGTAGGCGCAGGCCACTACAGGAGGGCGGGTCGCGTCGTAGGCCGCGAGAACGGCTCGCAGCGTGGCGGCGGTGACGAGGGGCTGGTCGCAGGTGGTGAAGAGCGCGGCGTCCACCGGTGATCCGCGGGCGCCTGGTAGGTCGAGGGCATCGAGCGCTGCGCGCAGGGAGGTGCTCAGCCCCTCCGCCCAGTCCGGATTCTCCACGACGGTCACGTCGAGCCCGGCGATCACCGCGCGCATGCGGCCGGCCTGCGCGCCGAGGACGACGACGACGCGGCCCCGGGCCGCGGCGTCGATCGCCGTCTCTACGGCGCGGCGGAGGAGCGGGCGGCCCTCGTAGGCGATGAGTTGCTTGGGTGTGCCGAGCCGCGTGGAGGCCCCGGCGGCGAGCACGACGATGGCGATGGCTGGGCGGTCAGCGGCCGGCGTGGATGTGCCCCTTCCGGTCGCGGAGCGGGCCGCCGCCCTTCCCGGCGAAGACCGCCTGGATCTCGGCGGCGATCGCGAGCGCGACCTCGCCCGGCGTCTCCGCGCCGATGTCGAGGCCCGCCGGGGTGTGGAGCCGCTCGAGCGCGGCATCCGCCGAGAGCGCGCCGCGCGCGCGGAGGTCGGCGAGGAGCTGGGCGGTCCGCGCGCGGGAGCCGAGGAGCCCGACGTACCGCGCCGGCGTGGCCAGGAGCTGGGGGAGCAGCTCCGCGTCCCGCGCGTCGCTGTGGGTCATCACGACCGCTGCCGAGCGTGCGTCGAGGGGCGGGGGCGCCTCGTGGGGGCCGAGCACCCGCGCGCGCCAGCCCAGCTGGTCGGCGACGGCGAGGAGCGGTGCGGCCTCGCGCTCGTAGCCGCAGATGAGGAGCGCGACGGGTGGCGCGACGTGCTCCAGC
>JBEKGT010000249.1:0-3921 GCA_050012655.1 Gemmatimonadales bacterium
GGTCCAGGAGCACCACCTGGGGCTTCACCTCTTTGAGGAGCGACGATTCGCCGCTGGACTCCCCGGCGACGACCTTGAGGTCGGGCAGTTGGTTCAGGAGCGCGGAGATCCCCTCGCGCACGAGGCGATTGTCCTCGATGAGCGCGATGGAGATCACGCTCACCGCCTCGGCGACGGGTGCTTTTCCGATCGGCGATCGCTCGTTCACGCTCACCGTCCCCACGATTCCACTTGATAGGATTGCCACAGAACGAGAATATGGGCCCTGCGCCGCCACTCGGAAGCGGGGAAAGTCCGGGGAAGGCGGGCGTTGTCGGGGAAAGACCCTACAGCGGGAGGAAGCTAACTGCCCCCCTCCGATGGCCCATCGGGAGCGGTGTCGAGGATGCCGGACTCGACGGCGAACCGGTACAGCTGCGCCCGCCCCTTGAGGCCCAGCTTCTCCCGCAGCCGCGTGCGATACGTTTCCACGGTCTTCACGCTTACGCCGATCTGGTCCGCGATCGCCTGATTGGAGTGCCCCTGGGCGAGCAGGCGGAGCACCTCGCGCTCCCGCCGGCTCAGGTCTTTCGGCGGCTGCCGCGGCGCACCGGCCCCCTTGGGGACCGCGTGCGGGGGCGGACCGGAGGTGTTGGTGAGGTCCAGAAACGAGCGCCCGGAGTGGACGGCCCGGATGGCCAACAGCAGCTCGGTGTCGGCGACCTTCTTGACGACGTACCCTGCAGCCCCCGCCGCCAACGCAGCGGTCGCGTACGCCGCATCGTCGTGCATCGTGAGGACCAACACCCGCGTCGTCGGACACGCGCGCAGCACCTGACGGATGGCCTCGCCGCTGGGCGGCCCCGGCATCGAGAGGTCCATCAGGACGACGTCGGGACGCAGCTCGCGGGCCTTCCGGGATACCTCCGATCCGTCGCCCGCTTCGCCCACGACTACCATGTCCGGCTGCGCTTCCAGCAACAGGCGAAGTCCCGCGCGCAGGACGGCATGATCGTCCGCGATCAGGACGCTGAGAGGGGGAACGGTCACGATCCCTACCGGGTCCGCCTACGCCGGGGGCCGGCGCTGACTGCGTCGGGGGGGGGGGAGACACCGGCGGGAATGCGCGCGCGGACCGTGGTCCCGTGTCCCGGGCTCGACTCGATCTCCACCGACCCGCCCAGCAGGGCGACCCGCTCCCGCATGCCGTGCAGGCCGAGTCCCGACGCCCGATCGAGCGCCGCCTCCGCGTCGAACCCGACGCCGTCGTCCCGGACCACGAGCTCGAGCATCGCCCCCTCGCGTCCCACCTCCACGGTCACCGCCCGAGCCTTCGCGTGCCGCGCCACGTTGGTGAGCGCCTCCTGGAGGATCCGGTACATCGTCGTCTGCACCAGCGGCGGGAGCCGCAGCGAGGCGACACGCTCTAGCCGAAGGTCGACGGCGATGCCGAACGCGGTCGCATAGTCGGTCACGTGACGCCGCGTGGCCGCTGCGAACCCCATGTCGTCAAGGAGGCTGGGATGCAGGCCGCGGGCCAGGCGCCCGACATCGTCCACCGTCCGCGCCGCGATACTCCGCAGCCGCTGCGTCATTGCGCGCACGTCCAGCGTGAGCGACTGCTCCTCGATGGCCCGCAGCCCGACCAGCAGTGCGGTGAGCGACTGGCCGGTCTCGTCGTGCAGCTCCCGCGCGATCCGCCGCCGCTCCTGGTCCTCCGCGGAGATCAGGCGCTTCATCAGCTCGAGGCGCGTGGCCTCGGCCCGCTTCCGCTCGGTGAGGTCGGCGATGATGGCCATCAGCACGGTGGCGCCGTCCCGCGTCTCCGCCGAGCCCACGCCCGGGTAGGCGCCGAGCGGGACCGTGGAGAGCGCGATCCGCACGGGCGTCGCCGGCGCGTCTCGCCCCCGCACCATCGCGAACTCCCTCGCGCCGGCCCGCTCCGCGCCTTCCCGCAGGAACCCCTCGAAGCCCGGGCGCTCGGCCGGCGCGACGAGCTGCTGGAACCGGGAGCCGCGCAGCCCCTCGAGGGGCGCTCGCGCGATCTCCCCGAGGCGACGGTTGCCGAAGAGGATCGTCCCATCGGGGTCCAGCAGCGCGGCGCCGTCGCTCATGGCGTCCAGCAGCACGTAGTACGGATGCGTCGCGCCCTCGATGGCGAGGGTCCGCTCGCCCCCCGGACCCGACACGACCACCGCGTCCACCTCGCCGCTGCGGATGGCCTCCAGGGTCGCTTCGGCGTCGTGCAGCCGGGCCCGGAGTCCCTGCATCGGGCTCAGGCGCTTCTTCCCCGAGCCGCGTCTGCGCCTCACCGCCGCCATGCGCCGGGCTTCACGACGTGCGCGGCGATCTCGGCCGCAGGTCCAACCCGACCAGAGCGCGCTCGGTATCGGACAGGTCGCCGACCAGCTTGCGGATCGGTTCGGGGAGCTTGCGCACCAGGGTGGGGAGCGCGAGGATCTGGTCGCCCCGCGCCAGCTGCGGGTGCTTGAGGAGGTCGATCACCTCGATGCGGTAGCGTCCCTCCAGATGCTCCTCGCAGATCCGCTTGAGGTTCGACAGGGCGGCGAGTGATCGCTCAGTCTGGCCCGCGATGTAGAGCCGAAGGTCGTAGAAGTCCCCCTTCGCCCCATCGGTGCGGGACTTGCGCGAGCGCCGTGCCGGCTTGGCGCTCATCGGCGCCCCACGCGATGCGCCCGGCCGCGTGCCGCGAC
The DNA here is from genome assembly GCA_050012655.1 of Gemmatimonadales bacterium. Lineage (GTDB taxonomy): Bacteria > Gemmatimonadota > Gemmatimonadetes > Gemmatimonadales > JACORV01 > JADGQW01. Next base: position 2,694 of record JBEKGT010000249.1, read on the forward strand.
AGAGCCGTCGCCAGAATGGGCCGCCCGCTCCGACCCGACCAGCACGCGGCCCTCGTGCCGCACCACGTCGAGCAGCCTCAGGCCGTGGCTCGTCAGGACGAACTCCCGCACCTGATTCGAGTGCGCCATGCCCCGCGATTTCAGCACGTCGAGCGTGCGGGTCCGCTCCCCGTTGAGCTCATTGTTCCGGAGCACCAGCCACGAGTCCATGAAGGAGGAGATGCCGATGTCGGTCCCCTCGGGATGGCTTTCGTCGACGATCAGCGACGTGAACAGCGCGGTCATCTGCCGCACTTTCATGAAGTCGATCAGGCGCGCGAGCATGGCCTTGACCTCGACCGACGTGCCCACCGAGATCAGGTTGCTGATCGGGTCCACCACCACGACGCGCGGCTTCTTCTCCTCGATCAGCCGGTGCATCGCGAGAAGGTGCCCTTCCAGACCGCTGATCGTAGGGCGCGCGGCGTGGATCTGGAGCACTCCCTTGCCCAGCCAGGGCTCGAGATCGAGGCCGATCGACCGCAGGTTGCGCACGATCTGCGCGCCAGACTCCTCGAACGCGAAGTAGAGGGAGGACTCGCCCCGGCGGCAGGCGGCGTCCACGAAGTAGCCCGCCAGGCTGGTCTTCCCGGTGCCCGCGCTGCCGGAGACGAGGATGCTGCTCCCCCGGAAGTAGCCCCGGCCACCCAGCATCGCGTCGAGATCCGGCACGCCGGTCGAGAGGCGCCCGGCGGCGACTCGGTGATGCAATCCCAGCGACGCGATCGGCAGCACCGAGACGCCCGAGTCGTCGATGAAGAACGGCGACTCGTTGGCTCCGTGGCTGGAGCCTCGGTACTTGACGACGCGCAGCCGCCGGGTCGCGTTCTGATCCACCACCCGGTGGTCCAGCAGGATGACGCAGTCGGTGATGTACTCCTCCAGGCCGTGGCGCGTCATCCCGCCGTTGCCGCGCTCCCCGGTCACGATGGCGGTGACGCCCTTGGTGCGGAGCCAGGTGAACAGCCGGCGCAGCTCCGCGCGCAGCATCCGGGTCTGGGACAATCCGGCGAAGAGCGTTTCGATGGTGTCGAGGACCACCCGCTTGGCGCCGATGGCGTCGATCGCGTGCCCCAGGCGGATGAACAGGCCCTCCAGGTCGTAGGCGCCGGTCTCCTGGATCTCATGGGGCTCGACCCGGACGTAGTCCAACGCGATCTTCTTCTGGGCGGCCAGCGGGCGCGGGTCG
>JBEKGT010000250.1:0-3887 GCA_050012655.1 Gemmatimonadales bacterium
CGCTGGCCATAGTCTCCGACCGGCGGGCGCGGCGCGCGGTGTTCGACCCGGCGTACCGCCCCTCGGTCTCGGTGCTCATCGCGGCGTACAACGAGGAGCCGGTGATCGCGCGCACGGTGGCGAGCGCGCTCGCCAGCGACTATGCCGGCCTCGAAGTGATCGTGGTGGATGACGGTTCGACCGACGCCACCGCGGCCGCCGTCGAGGCCGCGTTCGCGCACGAGCCGCGGGTCCGGCTCCTCCGCCAGGCCAACGCCGGGAAGGCCACAGCGCTGAACCGCGCGCTGGCCGCGTCCCGGGGCGAGGTGCTGGTCGCGTTCGACGCCGACACGATGGTGGCGCCCGACGCGGTCCGCCTCCTGGTGCGCCACTTCCAGGACCCGCAGGTGGCCGCGGTGGCGGGGAACGTGAAGGTGGGCAACCGGATCAACGCCTTCACCATCTGGCAGTCTATCGAGTACATCTCGAGCCAGAACCTCGACCGCCGCGCCAACTCGATGCTGAACGGCGTGACGGTCGTGCCGGGGGCGATCGGCGCCTGGCGGCGCAGCGCGGTGCAGGAGGCGGGCGGCTACCTGACCGACACCCTCGCCGAGGACATGGAGCTCACCTGGCGGCTCCGGCGGGCGGGGTGGCGCATCACCGCCGACATGGCGCCGGTCGGGCTCACCGAAGCGCCGGCGACCGTGGGCCAGTTCCTGCGCCAGCGGCACCGCTGGGCGTTCGGCTCGCTGCAGGTGCTGTGGAAGCACCGCGGGGTGCTGTTCCATTACGGCTGGTTCGGCTGGGTGGCGGTGCCGAGCGTGTGGCTCTTCCAGGTCCTCTTCCAGACCCTCGGCCCGCTGGTGGACCTGCAGGTGCTCTACTCCGTGGCCAACTACGTCTACTCGGTGGTGGTCCGGGCTGCCCTGCACCAGGACTGGCAGCCGATCCCGCAGGTGACCCACGCCTTGCTCCAGACGCTGTTCTTCTACGGGCTCTTCTTCGTGGTGGACCTCGTCGCGGCGATCGTCGCCTTCCGGCTCGACGGCGAGCGGCTCCGGTACCTGTGGTGGCTCTTCTGGCAGCGGTTCGTCTACCGGCAGACGCTGTACTACGTTCTGTGGAAGTCCGTGGTCAGCGCCCTCAAGGGCCGCCGCACCGGCTGGGGGAAACTCCGCCGCATGGGCACGGTGGAAGCCGGCGCCGCGCTTCCCGTAACCCGTCCCACCGACTAGCTTTCCCGGCGTAGTCCATACCACCTGCTCCCGCCGGCACCGGACGGGGGCCGTCACGACCAAAGGGAGGTGTCCGTGACCCGTCGGTACGAAGTGGTCTACATCTTCGACAGTGCGCTGGAAGAGCCCGCCGTGAACGAGCGACTGGCGCGCTTCAACGCGCTCCTCGGTGAGGGCACCGAGGTCGCCACCAGCCACTGGGGTAAGCGCACCCTCGCGTATCCGATCAAGCACCGCGACGCCGGCTACTACGTCGTCTCGAAGTTCGAGGCGCCGGGGGAGCTGCTGCCGGAGTTCGAGCGCGCCATCAAGCTGGACGAGTCGGTCGTGCGGTTCCTCGTCGTGCTGGCGGAGGAATACACGGTGGCGGCGCGGGTGCCGTTGGAGGGGGCCCCGGTCCCCGCTGAGGAGGACGACGAGTGATGCTGAAGAGCCGGAACAAGACCTGCCCCGTGTGCGAGACCGGGGTCCGGGTCCTCGACTACAAGGACGAGCGCACGCTCGGCCGCTTCCTGACGGACCGGGGAAAGATCCTGCCCAGCCGGCTGTCGGGGATGTGCGCGCGCCACCAGCGTCAGCTTTCCACCGCCATCAAGCGGGCACGGCAGCTGGCGCTGCTGCCCTACATCAAGGGGTACGGCCAGTAAGCTGAGTTGGCGGCCGGTCGTCCTCGGGACGATCGGCTATCTCGGCATCGCGTTCGCCAGCCCGCTCGTGCTGGTCGCCGTGCCGCTCGCGGTGTATCTGCTCGCGCAGCGGCCGGCCCGCCGGGACGTGGTCGTGGGCGCGATGGTCGGGGCCTTCGCGTGCGCGCTGCTCGCCCTCCCGGCCGATCCGTTCGGGTCCCTGGAGCGGGCATGGGCGACGCTGCTGGCGGGCGCGCTGACGGTGGTGATGCTGCACCGCCCCGGCCGCCCGTTCGTCCCGGCGGCGCTGGCCGCGCTGGGCCTGGCGGCGGGGGCGGCAGCGCTGCTGGTCTGGGCGACGCCCCTCTCGTGGGGCGAGGTGGCGTGGCGGGTGAGCCGGCACTTCGGCTACCAGGCGCGGCTCATCCTCGGCCAGATGGCGGCGGCGGCCGATGCCGCGGGGGGCGACGCATCGCCGCTGATCGCCACGCTGGAGCGGTCGGTCGAGGCGGGAATCCGGCTCGCCAGCGCCGTCTTCCCCGCTCTGCTGCTCCTCCAGTCGTTCGCGGCGCTGGCCTTGGGGTGGACCCTCTACCAGCGGCTCGCGCGGACGCCGCTCGGCACTCCGGTGGGGCGGTTGCGGACGTTCCGCTTCGACGACAATCTCATCTGGGGCGTGGTGCTCGCGCTGATTGCGCTCCTGGTGCCGCGACTCGCCGGCGTGGGACTCCTCGGCGGCAACCTCGCGGTGTTCTTCGGCGGGCTCTACACCCTGCGCGGCTTCGCGGTGGCGTCGGCCATGGCGGCCACGGCCGGGATCGACGGCCTCCTCGCTGTGGCGGGGGCGACGCTGGTGCTGCTGTTCCTCGCGCCGGTGGCGGCGATGGCCGCCCTGGCCCTGGGTCTGACCGACACTTGGGTGGACTGGCGTCGACGCCTCGAGCGGGCCGCCGGCCCCCGTTGAGAGGAGAGGGCAGATGGACGTGATCCTCCGGCAGGACGTGGACAACCTCGGCCATGCGGGCGAGCTCGTGACCGTCAAGGACGGCTACGGGCGGAACTACCTCCTCCCCCGCGGTCTCGCGTACCTCGCTTCGGACGCGAACCGCCGGCGCATCGAGGCGGAGGCGAAGCAGCGGGTCAAGAAGGCGGGGGCGCAGCTCGACTCAGCGCTGGGGCTGGCGGAGCGCCTCGGGGCGGTCTCCCTCACCTTCGCGATGAAGGCGGGCGAGGGGGACAAGCTGTTCGGCTCCGTGACGGCGGCGGACGTGGCCGACCGGCTGAACGCGGAGGGCTTCACGGTGGACAAGAAGGCCGTGGAGCTGGGGGAGCCCATCAAGGCGCTCGGCGTCTACAAGGTGGCGGTGCGCCTTCACCACGAGGTCAAGCCGGAAGTGCGGGTCTGGGTCGTCAAGGAGTGATCCTTGGGCATCTCGATCGGGTACGTTGACGGCCCGCGCCTCCGCCGGTCGCTGCTTGCGGCCGCGGAGTGGGTCGGAGCGGGACGTGACGAGCTCAACCGCATCAACGTGTTCCCGGTACCGGACGGGGACACCGGCACCAACTTCACCCTGACGATGAGGTCTATCGCCGAGGCGCTGCACCGGCTGCGCCCCGACGCGCCGTTGCCGGAGGTGGCTCATGCCGCCGCCGAAGCCTCGGTGATGGGCGCGCGCGGCAACTCCGGCATCCTGCTGTCGCACTTCGTCGTCGGATTCCGCGAGGTGGTGGGCGACCGCGCAACGATGAGCGCCCGCGAGGTCGCGGCCGCGTTGCGCCGCGGGTTCCAGCGGCTCGAGGAGGCGCTCACCAACCCCCGCGAGGGTACCATCCTCACCGTCTGCCGTGCCGCGGCGGAGGGCGCGGAGGCGGCGGCGGAGGAGGAGAAGGACCTCTACCACGTCGTGCAGCGGACCCTCCGGGATTCCGAGGAGGCGCTCCAGCGCACCCCCGAGTTGCTCGCGGTCCTGAAGCACGCCGGGGTCGTGGACGCCGGGGGGAAGGGCTTCGTCCGGGTGCTCGAAGGGGTGATGCGGCTGATCCA
>JBEKGT010000251.1:0-3877 GCA_050012655.1 Gemmatimonadales bacterium
AGCTGGCGCGGCGTATACGCCTCCAGGACCAGCACGCCGCCCGGACGCAGACCCGCCGCGACCGCGCCGTGCAGAGGGGAGCGCAGCGGCCGCGCGAAGTGCGCGAAGATGGACACGATGCCGCTCCACGCGCACGGCTCGATCGGGTAGTCGGCCAAGTCGGCCACGTGGGTGACGAGGCGCACGCCGCGCTCCCGCGCAAGGGCCTCGGCTTTGGCGAGACCGACCGCCGATGCGTCCACCGCGACCACGTCGTGTCCCAGCCCCGCCAGGAAGACGGCGTTCCGCCCTTCCCCCTCCCCAAGGGAAAGGACCGGCCCAGCGGGGATGCGACCGGCCACTTCCACGAGGAAGGCGTTCGGCTCGGTCCCATAGGCGTAGCCGGGCTCGCTGTAGCGCAGGTCCCAATCGGTCATCCCGCCTCCATGACCACACGATAGCCGCCCGCGGCCGGGCGGGCCACGACGCGGCTCCGGCGCCACGAGGCCCCCCTCCCAGCCACCTCCGCCTCGCGCCAAGGACCCGGGACGACTACATTAGCGCGCATCCCCCAACATAGGAGCACGCGGTGGTGCAGACTCGCACGGGCAGAGTGGTGCTGTACGGTGCCGTCGCGCTCTCGCTGGCCGGCTGCGGCGTGGCCAGGAGTGCGATCGGGGGCGCGGTAGGCGGCGTGAACACGGGCGCCTCGAACGCGGCCGGCAACGCAGCGGCCGGTGCGGTCGCGGCGCGGTTCCACGGCCCCTCCGTGCCGGGCGCGCCGGGCGGGGCGATGGGGCCGCAGATGATGACCTACTACGCCAACTGGATGTTCACCCTCGGCTTCAACTCCGGCGGCTACTGGGTCCCGAACTCGGACCTCCAGCCCGGCCAGTCGGTCACCTTCGAGTTCACCGCCCACGACAGCCGGCAGCGGATGGAGCGCGCCTTCCTGACGCGCCTCCCCGACGGCAAGGAGTGGTGGCGGGTGAAGTGGTACTCGATGACCGGGCCGGACACGGTGGCCTTCGAGGCGTTGTTCAGCGCCGACCACGCGCAGGTGCTGCGGATGCGCGGCAAGACGAACGGGCAGCAGGCAGGCGAGGTGCCCGTCGAACAGAACACCGGCTTCACCTGGCGCGAGCCGACGTACCTCACGACGGAGAGCCTGAACGGCGCCACCATCGGGACCGAGCCCATCTCGACCCCGGCGGGGAACTTCACCGCGAAGCACATCCGCTACTCGATGATGGGCGGCGGGACGTACGAGTGGTGGACGGCGGACGGTGTGCCGGGCGGCGTGGTCAAGTACGTCGTCGGCTACCAGAGCGACGCCTACACGCAGACCCTGGTCGCGATCGCGCGCGACGCGCACACGGAGCTGAGCAGCTACTAGCCCGCCTCCTGGACGGACAGCAGGAACGGGCGGCCGATGGGTGGCCGCCCGTTTCGCGCGCTGCCTCGGAGTTCGGCCGGCGGCGCGCGCCGCCGGCCCACCCGCGGTCCCTACTTCTCGACCACCAGGAGCGTGAAAGTGCCCGGCAGCATCGCCGGCCGGGGACGCGGCCGCTCGGGCGTCGGGGCCGGGGCCGGCCCGAACTCCGCCGTCACGGTGTAGACCCGCCCCGTCACCTCGTCGAGCGCCAGCGTCCGGGCCCCCCGCTGCGTCGGCACGTTCCCCACCACCGTGAAGCGGCTGGGCGAATCCTCGTGCACCACCGTCATCGTCCCGTCGCCGTTCGATGAGTAGGCGTTGCGCGCGTTCGGGTCGAACTTCACCCCGTCGGCGCCCTGGCCGATGGGCAGGTCGGCCACGACGCGGCCGCTGTTGGCGTCCACCACCATCATCTTCTGGTTGCCGCAGACGGCGAAGAGGCGCCGCGTCCGCACGTCCATCGACAGCCCCGACGGCCCGTCACAGGGAGCCATGGACCAGGTGTGGAGGACGGTGAGGGTGCGGGCGTCGATCTCCACCACCGTGCTCGAGTCCTCGTTGTTCACGAAGACGTGGCCCGTGCCGTCGGCCACGGCGAACTCGGGCTTCCCTCCTACCGCGACGCTCCCGACGACCGAGTCGGTGGCCACGTCGATGGCGGAGACGTTGGCGGTGCCCCCGTTCATCGTGAGGACGCGCCGGGTCACGGGCTCGAAGATGATCGCGTCGGGATTGCGTCCCACGCCCGAGATCACCTTCAGCGTCGCCAGCGTACGGGTGTCGAACTCCGTCACGGTGCCGGCGCGGCCGTTGCTGGTGTAGCCGCGGTTCAGGTCGCTCACGAGGGCGATGCCGTGCACTCCCTCGGTGTTCGGGATGTCCCCCGCGACGGTGAGGCTGTCGGTGTTCACCACCATCACGTGGGTGCCACGGCTCAGGTACAGGCGATGCGCGGCGGGATCGGCCGTCAGGTAATCCCAGCCGCCCTCACCGCCGAGCACGGCGCGCCGCGAGACGTGGTACCCGCCGGGCCCTGCGGCGGGGGCCTGGGCCACGGCCGGGCGCGATGCGCCGGCGAAGGCGATGAGGCCGAGGGCAACGGCGAGGAACGGAAGACGATTCACTACGGACCTCCGAGAGAGGGATGCCAGCACCAGGTGCGCGGCCGATGACGGGATACGCGCGCGCCGACGGATGCGTTGGGGGGACCGTCGCAAGATACCTCCCCCGGCCGATCAGGGCTGCGCGAGGGGGGGCCGGACGCACTGCGGGGAGCCGGCATCACCCAGGCTCCCCACGTCCTCCGCCACCCCTTCCCGCCGCGGCGGCGCGCGCCACGCCGGCGCCCCTACTCGGGCACCCGCAGGACGCCGACCAGCCCCGCGTGGTCGGACGGCCAGAGCCCGCCGGCAGTGCGCTCGGCCGGCGTCGTGCCGACGAGCCACGCCTGGGCCGACGCCACGTATCGGCCGGTCTGCTCCGGCCCCCCGAGCACCAGAATAAGGTCGAGCCGCTGATCGTACGTCGCAGTCGGATTGTCGAGCAGCTCCGCATTGCAGCACGAGGCCCCCGGCTCCCCCGGATGCGCCGTCGCCCAGACATCCACGAATCCCGCCGCCGTCAGCATCGCGTACGTCGGCGTGGCGCCATGGATGACGTCGGAGTTGAAGTCGCCCATGAGCACCACCGGCTTCGCCGCGTCGGCGAGCATCGCCAGAAGCTCGGTTGTCTGGCCGACCTGCACGTCGACGGAGAGGTCCTCGAGGTGGGTGTTGACGAAGCGGTAGGTCGTCCCGGCGATCGTCGCCTCGACCGAGCCCCAGCCGCGGTGGATCCCGATGGGCCGGCCGGCCAAGTCGAAGGGGATGAAGGCCTGATACCGGCCGGACTGCGGAGCGGCGTGCGGGACGTCCGCCCGGACCAGGATCGCGTCCCGGTCGGTGTAGCGGATGTCCATGAAGGTCGGGTTGCCCGAGCCGTCCACGCCGGTGACCGCGGGCATCTCGATGTCGCTCGTGGTATCGCCGGCGAGCGCCACGTACCGGGCGCCGTGGGCCGTCAGGGTATCGAGCAGGATCCGGAGGAAGTCGTAGGCGACCGTCGTCGCCGGGGTCGCGCCGCCGAACGCCGCGTCACCCGGGAGCTGCACCCGGTAGAGCGCGACCTCCTGAAGGCCGACGACCTGCGGGCCATGCGCGAGGATCTCGGCCGCGAGGCGTCCGGCGCGCTCGGGGAAGTTCGTTTGCTGCAGTTTCCCCCAGGCCACCGCGGCGGCCAAGGGGATCTGCTCCGCCGGGGCCGCCATGATGCTCTCGGCGGCGAAACCCGGATACACGTTCCGGGTCATGACGGTGAGGATGTGGTCGGGTCGGAACGCCGCGCTGGTCGAGTCGCACGCCCCCAGAGAAGTGACCATCGCCAGTATCAGGATCGTCGCCTTCATGGTCCGCCTCCGGAGTGGAT
>JBEKGT010000252.1:0-3861 GCA_050012655.1 Gemmatimonadales bacterium
CCGGCGAGGCGGCGTGCGAAGGGGTCGCGAAAGAGCGCGTCGGGGCGCTCGCTCTCCATCGCCCGGTGCACGGCCACCCAGCGCGCCGTGTCCGAGACGTGCTCAATCGGCAAGACATCCTCCACCGCGGAATGTTCGGGACGGATCCAAACTCGGCAGGTCGGGGCGCCCGCGCAATCCTTCATCACCTTCTATCACCTTCATCACCTTCTATCACCTTCATCACCTCCCCGCCGTTGTCGCCCTCTCTCGCTCCCCTTAGCTTGCCTTCGATGGCCTTTCCCTACGCGGTCCCGCACGCGGTGCCCCTCTTCCTGGCGCCGATGGCCGGCGTCTCGGAGGCGCCCTTCCGCCGGCTCTGCAAGCGGTTCGGGGCCGACGTGGTCGTGTCGGAGTTCCTCTCGTCGGAGGGGCTGCGGCGGGGGAACGAGCGCACCCTGGAAATGGCTGCCTTCGCGGCGGAGGAGCGGCCGATCGGGATCCAGCTCTTCGGCTCCGACCCGGCGGCGATGGCGGAGGGGGCGGCGGTGGTCACCGAGGCGTTCGCGCCGGACTTCGTGGACATCAACTTCGGCTGCCCGGTGAAGAAGGTGGTGAAGCGGAACGGGGGCTCGGGGTGCCTCAAGGACCTCGGCCTCGTGGCGGCGATCACCCGCGCGGTGGTGGACGCGACGCGCCTTCCCGTCACGGTGAAGATCCGCTCCGGGTGGGACGAGGAGTTGCGGGACCCGGTGACGATCGCGCGCACCTGCGAGGACGCGGGTGCGCGGGCGCTCACGCTCCACGCCCGCACCCGCGCGCAGCTCTTCTCCGGCCGGGCGCGCTGGGACGAGATCGGGGCGGTGGTGCGGGCCCTCGGGATCCCGGTCATCGGCAACGGCGACATCGAGACGGCGGAGGACGCGCTGCGGATGCGGGAGGAAACGGGGTGCGCCGGGGTGATGATCGCGCGCGGCTCCTTCGGGAACCCGTGGATCTTCGCGGCGGCGCGCGCGCTCCTGGACGGCCACGCGAAGCCGCCCGCGCCCGGGGCCGCGGAGCGGTTCGAGGTGGCGCTCGACCACGCGCGCCTCACGCTGGCGCTCGAGGGGGACACGCCGAAGACGGTGGTCGAGTTCCGCAAGCACCTCGGCTGGTACACGCGGGGGCTGCGGGGCGCGGCGGAGCTGCGGGACCGGCTACACCATGTGCACAGCCTGGCCGAGGTGGAGCGCATCTTCGGGGCCTACCTGGAGGGCGGCGCGGCCTTGGCGGCGGCGTCGTGACGGCCGTCCTCCTCGTCCTCGCGGGCGCGGTGGTGGGGGGCGCGTTCGGATGGGTGGCGGGCCGGCGCGCGGGGCGCGCGCAGGCGGAGGATCTGGCGTCGGAGTCGCGCCCGGTCGTGGTGCCGGGGCTTCGGATGGAGGTCGAGCCGACGCTGGTGGGCGCGCTCCGGCTGCTGGTGGAGGAGGCCGCCGCGCAGGTGGCCGTGCCGTGCGCGGTGGCGCTGCGCGAGCAGGACGGGGGGCCGATCCGCGTCCGGGCCGTCTCCGGGGGCGACACCCGACTGGTGGGCCGGGAGGTGGAGATCGAGTCGCTTGCGGGGCGCATCGTCACGGAGGGCGTGCCGGTGGTGGAGCAGGCGAAGACCTCCCCCGTTGGCAGGGGGACGGGCGACCGGCGGCGGCCGATTACGGGGAGCCTCGGCGTGCCCCTCGTCGCGGGGAAGCGGACGTTCGGTGCCCTGATGGCGTTCGGCGAGCCACCCCTCGGCTCCGGCGCAGCGCTGGCTCGGCTCGACCCCCTGGCCACCGGGTACGCCCCCGTGCTCCTCCCCGCGATGGCCGCCGACATCGAGGAGCGCAAGGCGGACACTGACCCGCTCACGGATCTGGTGAACCGCCGCGGCTTCGAGAAGCAGATGGCGCGGCTCAAGGATGGAGCGCGCGCGCTGATCGTGATGGACATCGACCACTTCAAGGCCGTCAACGACGACCGGAGCCACGCCGCGGGGGATTCGGTCCTCCGGCAGTTCGCGAGCGTGCTGAAGGTGGCGGTGCGCGACGGGGATACCGCGGCGCGGATCGGCGGCGAGGAATTCGCCATCATCCTCCCGGGGGGCGAACTCGCCCTGGGGGTGGATGTCGCGGAGCGGCTGCGGACCCAGGTGGCGGCGAGGGTCTTCTTCGCCGAGGGGACCGAGATCCACCTCACCATCTCGTGCGGCGTCGCCGCGTCGCCGGTGCCGGTGGGGGATCCGGCCAACCTCCCCAAGACCGCCGACACCGCGCTCTATCAGGCGAAGCGGGCGGGGCGGAACCAGGTGGTCGCGGCCGAGGTGCGGGGCATCCCGGAGGGCCCGCGGCAGGTGGCGGCTTCCGGGGCGGGGAACGCCTCGCCGTGGGTGGGCCCCGTGGCGGGGGGCCCAAAGGGCGTCTAGATTTCCTGGTGCCCGGGGGCGATGTGGCTTCGACGGGTTTCGTGAGGCGGTGGCAGCGTGCCGAGGTTCCTCGGATCCTCGTTAAACCTTCGGGGAACGTTTAAATGCCAACGCGGACTATGCGCTGGCTGCGTAACGGGTAACACCGCTGCGCACCTGCTTGGGAGGCAGCCCGCCTGAGGCGGCGCCCAGGCATCGAAAAGTCAGGCTGGTCGTGCGTGGTGCTCCGGCGCGCGCGGCGAGAAGTCTCGGGGCTCGGTCGCTCGCAGGCCGCCAGTGAGCCGGCGCGTGACGACGGTCTGAATCGCGGGCTACGCACGTAGAAGCCGCTGCGGATTGGAGCTCGGACCGGGGTTCGATTCCCCGCGCCTCCACTCACCAGGCCGTCCGACGGTGTCTGACACTGCCGGACGGCTTCTTCGTAAGAGCTCCATCGGAGGCTGTTAGAGACCCCCGCGAGGACACCCGCATGCAGTCGTCAGCCGACCGCTGAAGGTGGGCTGCCGCACCGCCGACCGAGACGTGCGTCTGCGGGGGGCCGCGCCTACGACTGGCGAGTACTCGGACGCGAGGTACATTTGCCCGCGACCGCACACACAGGAGGCAGGCATGATTCGCCGTCTCGCCGTGGTCACCTTGCTCGCCCTCGCCGCTTGCGCCCCAAAGCCGGAGACCCCCGAGCAGATGACTGCCCGCATGAAGGCCGAGTCGGACTCGGCGAGGACCGCCATCGAGGCCGCCAACGCCCATTGGGTGCGTTACGCGGCCGCTGGCCGCGCCGATTCGGCCGCGCTCGACTTCGCCGAGGACGCGGTCTTCATGACGGCGAACGCACCGTCGCTCCGCGGTCGCCCGGCCATTCAAGCGATGTTCTCTGAGATGTTCAGCTACGGAACGTGGCAGGTCACCCTCACTACCACGCGTGTGGACGCCTACGGCCCGATTGCGGTGGAACAAGGCACGAACATCCTGCGCTTTACGCCCGGTCCGCACGCCCCCGCCGGGATGGCTGCCATGTATCCGGACACCGGGAAGTACCTGACCTACTGGAAGAAGGTGAACGGCACTTGGCTGGAGGCCGTTGACATCAGCAATTCGGACCGGGCGATGCCCGCTCCGGCGGCGAAGAGGCACTAGCCTGTCGCAGTCTGCCCGCGCGCCCGAAGGCCCCGGCAAGTCGCCGGGGCCTTCTGCTTTCGGCGCGAGACTGTCCGTTATCCGTCCGGTACAGCGTGCACGCCGGTGCGCAGCGTGCACGCGAGGGTAGGGAAGTGCCACTCGGAAGTGCTTGTCACTCGTGCATATCGTGCACGGGCGTGCACCGCTTTCCGCCTTGGTTGGGGTTCGATTCCCCGCGCCTCCACTGTAACGAGAGAGCCAGGCCGATCGGCCTGGCTCTCTCGCGTGTCACCGGGTCGGGAGCCGCGTTCAGCGCACCCCTC
>JBEKGT010000253.1:0-3851 GCA_050012655.1 Gemmatimonadales bacterium
TGGTCCCCGACCGGGGGCTCTTCGTCGTGGCCGACGGGATGGGCGGGCACGCCGCGGGCGAGGTCGCGAGCGAGATGGCGGTGCGGGGGATCGCGCGGGACCTGACCGCCGCGCACGGCGCGAGCCTCGATGAGACGGTGGGGCGCGTGACCGCGGCGATCCGCTCCGCCAACGCCGCCATCTTCGAGCGCACGCTCGTCGAGCACGACAAGCGCGGGATGGGCACCACCGCCACCGTCCTCATCCTCCACGGCAACCGCTACCTCATCGGCCACGTCGGCGACAGCCGGGCCTACCTCCTGCGCGATGGCGTCTTCCACCAGCTCACCAAGGACCACTCCTACGTCCAGGAGCAGGTGGACGCGGGGTACCTCACCCCCGAGCAGGCGCGCACCCACCCGTACTCCAACGTCATCACCCGCTGCGTCGGGGCGAGCGGCGACGTCGTGCCCGACATCTTCTCGGGCACCTGCCGCGCGAACGACGTCTTCCTGCTGGCGAGCGATGGGCTGACGGGGATGGTGGAGGACGACGCCCTGGCCGCGATCCTGAAGGCGCAGGGCTCGCCCGAGAAGTGGGTGGACCGGATGGTCTCGGAGGCGAACCGGCGTGGCGGGCTCGACAACATCACGGCGATCGTGGTGCGCATCGACGAGGTGGACGCCCCGACCCCCGACGGGGTGACCACGCAGGACGTCCCCGCCTCCCAGCGCTAGGCCGCCCCCGGCCGCTCCTCTGCGGCCAGCACCTCGAAGAGATCCCGCTCCTGCACGCGCACGCGGCCTGCGGTGAAGACCCGCAGGCGCCGCGCGCTCTCCGCCAAGTCCCCGGCGAGGCGCGGGAGGTCCATCCGCCCCGGCCAGCCGCCCCGCCCCAGCCGGCCCACCGCGCCGTCCTGCCGCACGATCGCGAGGTCGAGCCCCAGCATCGCCGCCTTGTGCGGGTAGTCCACCAGCACGGCGCCCGGCGGGAGGCCCACCCGCGCGGCGAGCGCGTCCTCCGCGCGCGCGAGGCGCCGTGCGTCCGCCCACACCCACGCGGGCACGGGGGCGGGGAGGTCACCCGGCGCGATCTCGAGCGCACGCTTGTGGAGACGCCGCTCGCGCAGCGCCGCCGCGAGGCCGGTGCGGTCGGTGGACGCGAGGTCGTGCATCAGCGCGTCGTCGGTCGCCTCGGGCAGGCGCGCCGGGTCGAGGGCGCCCGCCCCCGCCGCCTCCCGCACCAGCAGCCGGAACATCGCCGTCGCGCTCCGCACCGCGTGATGCCAGTAGACGTTGCGATACATCTGGTACTTAGCGAAGAGCAGCGACTCCAGCGCCGAGAGCCCCTTCTCGAGGACCCCCACCGTCCGGCGGCCCCCCTCGTCCACCACGACCAGGCAGGCGAGGAGTCGGTCCACGTCGATCTCGCCGTAGGGCACGCCGCACATCAGCGCGTCGCGCTTGAGGTAGTCGATCTTGTCGAGGTCAAGGGAGCCGGCGATGAGCCCCGCCAGGGGGTGAGGGCTGGTGCCGCGGATCAGCGCGCCGAGGCGCGCGGCGGCGTCGGCGAGCCCCGTCGCGGCCAGCGCCTCGGCGAGGGGCCCGCGCGCGAGGTGCGCGTCGGCCAGCGCCTCGTGCGGAGTGAACCCCTCCTCCTCGAGCGCGTGCGAGAAGGGGTAGTGCCCGATGTCGTGGAGGAGGGCGCCGATGCGGATGAGGAGCCGGTCGTCGGGGCCGAACGGGGCGAGGTCGCCGCGCTCGGCGAGGCCGGCGAGGGCGCGGCCCGCGAGGTGGTACGCGCCGAGGGCGTGCTCGAAGCGGGAATGTGTGGCGCCGGGATAGACGAGGAAGGCGTGGCCGAGCTGGCGCACGTAGCGCAGGCGCTGAAAGGCCGGGGTGTCCGCCACCCGCGCCGCCGCGGCCTCCAGCCGGATGTTCTTCCAGAGGAGGTCCCTGACGATCTCCCGGCCGCTCGCGCCGCCCACGTGACCTCCCGGGCCCGCCACCGGCAGGGGCCCCAACGCAGAGGCCCGGAAGCTAACGCCTCCGGGCCTCCGGGCACCACGAGGGACGGCGGGCGGCCTAGCGCCGCGCGGCGCACTCCTGCGCGTCCACGGCCGCGATGACGGCCATGTTCACCACGTCCTCCACGTCAGTGTCGCGCTGGAGGATGTGCACCGGCTTCGCCATCCCGACGAGGATCGGGCCGATCGCATCGGCGCCACCCAGCCGCTTCAACAGCTGGTAGGCGATGTTCCCCGCGCTGAGGTTCGGGCAGATCAGCACGTTGGCGCGCTCGAGGAGGCGGCTCATGGGGTACCGGCTCTTCAACACCTCGGGGTTCAGCGCCGTCTCCGCCATCATCTCGCCGTCCACCTCGAGGTCGGGCTCGGACTCGTGGAGGAGGCGCGCCGCCTCGGCCACCTTGAGGGTGTCCTTCGTCCGCGCCGAGCCGAAGTTCGAGAACGACAGCAGGCCGACGCGCGGCGTGAGGCCGAGCTTCCGCACCAGCCGCGCCGTCTGCGAGGCGATGGCGGCGAGCGTCGGGCCGTCGGGGTCGAAGTTCACCGTGGTGTCGGCGATGAAGAAGATCTCCTTCTCCTGCACCATCATGAACACGCCGCTCACCACCCCGCCGGCGTCGGGCCCGATGGCCTGCATCATGGCGTGCATCTTGTCGGGGTAATAGGCCTCCATCCCCGAGACGAGGGTGTCGGCGTCGCCCGTCGCCACCATCATCGAGCCGTAGTAGTTCGGGTCGGAGATCATCCGGCGGGCGAGGTCCACCGTGAGGCCCTTGCGGCGCCGCCGCTCCCACAGCGCCTGCGCGTAGCCGTCCTTGGCGAGCGCGGTGCGCGGGTCCACGACCGTGATGCCGTCGAGCGCGATCTCGACATCCTTGGCCGCCCGCTCGATCACCTGCGGATCGCCGATCAGCGTCGGCGTGCCGATCCCCTCGTCCTTCACGATCCGGGCCGCGCGGATGATCCGCGTGTCGTGCCCGTCGGGGAAGACGATGCGCTGCGGCGAGTGCGTGGCGCGCTCCGAGAGGCCGCGCATGAACGCCCGGGCGTGGCCGAGCCGCTCCTCGAGCTGGTCGCGGTACTCCGCCATGTCGAGCTTCTTGCGCGCGACGCCCGACTTGATCGCCGCCTCCGCCACCGCCGGGGCCTCCCACAGGAGGACGCGCGGGTCGAGCGGCTTCGGGATCAGGTAGTCCCTCCCGAAGTGCAGCCGGTCGAGGCCATAGGCGTGCATCACCTGGTCGGGCACGTCCTCCTTGGCGAGTGCCGCGAGGGCCCGCGTCGCCGCCATCTTCATCTCCTCGTTGATCGCCGTGGCGCCGACGTCGAGCGCGCCGCGGAAGATGAACGGGAAGCCCAGGACGTTGTTCACCTGGTTCGGATAGTCGGAGCGGCCGGTGGCCATGATGGCGTCGGGCCGCACCGCGTTCACTTCCTCCGGCGTGATCTCGGGCGTCGGGTTCGCCATCGCGAAGATGACCGGGTCCTTCGCCATCGTCTTCACCATGTCCTGCGTCACGGCGCCCGCCACCGACAGGCCCACCAGCACGTCGGCTCCCACCATCGCGTCGGCCAGATTCCGGGCCTTCGTCTTCTGCGCGAACGCCTTCTTGTACTTGTTGAGGTCGGTCCGCTCGCTGTGCACCACCCCCTTGGTGTCCACCAGCGTGATGTGCTCCCGCTTCACCCCGAGGTTCACATAGTGCTTCGCCGTCGAGATCGCCGCCGCCCCCGCGCCGCTGAACACGACCTTCATCTCCGACAGCTTCTTCCCCACGACCTCGGCCGCGTTGAGCATCGCCGCGCCGGAGATGATCGCCGTGCCGTGCTGGTCGTCGTGGAACAC
>JBEKGT010000254.1:0-3822 GCA_050012655.1 Gemmatimonadales bacterium
AGCCCAGCCAGAGAGGCGGCGAGGGCGGCGGACGCCCCGACGGCGACCAGGGTATCCATCGTGGCGCGCCCCGCCCGCAGGACCGTCACCGCGCCCTTCAGGAACGGCCAGCCTCCCCAGAGCACCACAGGAAGAGCGAGGATGCCTGCCAGCGCGCGCAGCACCTCGCGGGTGGCCCCGGACATCCCCTGCATCTCCCCGGCGTAGAGGCCGAGGGAGGCTAGCATCACGTTCATCGCGAGGAACAGGGACAGCCCCGTCCGCACCAGCAGGATGCGGTCCTCATGTCCATCCTGGAGGACGCGGAGCCGGGGATCGGCCGGGCGGGCTCGGTATCCGATGCGGTCGAGCGCCGCCAGGAGCGCGCCGAGTGACGTGCGGGCCGGGTCCCAGCGGATGGTAGCCGTGGCGGTGGCGTACGACACCCGGACGTCGCTCACGCCGGGCCTCCGGCCGATGTACCGCTCGATGAGCCAGGCGCAGGAGGCGCAGCGCATCCCCACGACGTCGAGCTCGGCCGCGCCTGCCGCGTCGAAAGGGGTGAAGGCGGGCGGCGAAGCCGCGGGTTGGGTGGGGGCGCGAGCGCGGCGCGCCGCGAGACTCCCCACGCCCCCGGCCTCGTAGAAGGCGCCGAGCCCCTCGTCGTGGAGGATGGCGTAGACCGCCTCGCAGCCGGCGCAGCAGAAGACCTTCCCGTCCCGGGTGCGCGGATCGGCTCCGGCGTCGAGGCCGCAGTGGGCGCAGCGGGTGGTGGTGCGGAGGCCGGTCACGGAGGGAGGGCCGCTCGGCGCGCTAGGAGGGCTGGCCGCCGAGGGCGTCGAGCAGCGTTCGCGGCGGCGCGTCAGGCCCGCTCGTCACCCGGCCCTTGCCGCGCGCGCCTGCGGCGCTGGTAGAGGACCACGCCCAGCACGAGCAGGGCGAGGGCGTAGGGCATGAGGCCGATGAGGAGGGCGCTCCACCACATCGAGGCATGGAGGCGGTGGTTGTCGCCGGCGGGATGGCCCTGCTGCGCCCACGCCGCGGCGGGCGCGAGCTGGGCTACCAGGAGAGCCGGTAGAGCATCACGTACACGACGACGCCGGTCACCGACACGTAGAGCCATACGGGCAACGTCCAGCGCGCGAGGCGCGCGTGCCGCGGGAAGTCGGCCCGGAGGCCGCGCGCCAGGGTCACCAGGACCAGCGGGACGATGGCGGCGGCGAGGACCGTGTGCGAGATGAGGATAGCGAAGTAGACGGGGCGAATCCAGCCGAGGCCGGGGAACCGCGTGACGCCGGCGTGGGCGTGGTAGTAGAGGTACGACGCCAGGAAGAGGACCGACACGGCGAAGGCGCTGAGCATCACCGCGCGGTGGGCGCGGCGCCGGCCGCGGCGGATGAGGACGTAGCCGGTCGTGAGGAGGAGCGCGGTGGTGGCGTTGAGCGCCGCGTTGACGCCCGGGAGGTCCTGGAGGCTCACCGCCGTGGCCCCGTCAGCCGACGAGGAGCAGCGCGCACACCGCCGGCAGGTAGAGGAGCGAGATGCGGAAGAGCCGCCGCGCCGCGGCGGGGTTCGCCGGGTCGAGCGCCATGCCGGCGCTGCCGAGGAGGAAGGCGACTCCGAGCGCCAGCGCGCCAGCGAAGTAGACGCCGCCGGCGAGGCCGAGGGGCGTCGGCAGCAGGCTGACGGGGACGAGGGCGAGCGCGTAGAGCAGCGCCTGCCGGCCGGCGCTGGCGCCGCTCGCGTCCTCGACCGTGAGCATCCGGAAGCCGGCGCGGGCGTAGTCGGCGCGGTAGAGTTGCGCCAGCGCGAGGAAATGCGGCATCTGCCAGAGGAAGACGATCCCGAAGAGGACCCACGCCTCCACGCCGAGGCGGCCGCGCGCCGCCGCCCAGCCGATCATCGGCGGGAGGGCGCCGGGCACCGCGCCGACGATCGTCGCGAGCGAGGTGACCCGCTTGAGGGGCGTGTAGAGGAGCAGGTAGCTCACGACCGTAAGGGCCGCCAGCGCGCTCGCGAGGGCGTTGGTCGTGAGCGCGAGGTAGGCGGTGCCGCCGGCGGTGAGGGCCACGCCGAAGACCGCGGCCTCGCGGGGGGTGAGCCGGCCGGAGGGGAGGGGCCGCCGGGCGGTGCGGCGCATCTCGGCGTCGGCACGGCGCTCCGCCCACTGGTTCAGCGCGCCGGCGGCGCCGGCCGCGAGCGCCGTCCCCACGAGGGTGTGGAGAAGGAGCAGCAGCGGCAGGGGCCGCGGCGCGGCGACGAGGAAGCCCACCAGCGTGGTCAGCACCACCAGGACGGTGATGCGCGGCTTGGTGAGCTGCACGAAGCCGGCGACACGGGCGCGGCCTGCGGCGGGCGGCGCCGCCTGGCCCATACTGAGGGCGACGCTCACGCCGGCGTCTCCGCCAGGGCGGCGCCGGAGAGCGTGCGGGCCGGTGCGCCGGGGGCGGTGAGCCGCCGCGTACGGAGCGCCACGACCACCGTCGTCACGAGGATGAGGGCGCCCGAGAAGAGGTGCAGCGTCGTCGGGACCACCGCGCGGCGGCTCCAGATCGTCAAGGCCCCGAGGAAGATCTGCAGGGCCAGGAGCGCGACGAGGAGGAGCGCTGGCCGCCGGAGCGCGGGAACCGAGGCGCCCGCGCCGAGGAGGCGCACGGCCAGCCAGACGATGCACACGGATGCCAGGGCGGCCCCCACCCGATGCGCGAAGGCATACGCGACCAGCGGCGAGTCGAGGGGCGGGACGAGGCGTCCGAAGGACAGTGGGAAATCGGGGATCGCGAGCCCCGCGCCCGTGTGCCGCACCAGCGCGCCGAGGAGGATCTGCCCGTACACCACTCCCGCGGTGAGCGCGGCGAGCGTCCGGAGGGAGGTGGTCCGCGCGTCGGGGCGGGGTGCCGGCGCCTCGATCCATCCGCGCGACGTCACGAGCGCGATGGCGGCGGTGAGGCAGAGGAAGAGCTCTGCGGTGCCGGCGTGCGCCACCGAGACGATCGGCGGCAGCTTGAGGAGGACCGTGAGGCCCCCCAGGATGCCCTGCAGCACGACGAGCGCGAGCGCCGCGACGCCGAGGCGGCGCACCCACCCGCGCGACTCGCGGCGCAGCAGCCACGCCATCAGCCCGATGGTGAGGATCCCCACCGTCGTGGCGAGCATCCGGTGGCCGTGCTCGAAGAAAACGCCGCCCCGCATCACCGGCATCACCTGGCCGAAGGAGAGGGGCCAGTCGGGCACCGAGAGGCCGGAGCCGGTGCTCGTCACGAGGCCGCCCGCGAAGACGAGCGCCGCCGTACAGCAGGCCACGAGCACGGCGTAGCGGTGCAGCCCCGCCTGGTACCGCGCCGGTCCGGTCACTTCCCCAGGAACCGCTTGAGCAGCACGAGGTACACGGCGAACCCGATCGCGAAGAGGGCGAACGCGATCGCGGAGGCGAGGGCCCACGTGGTCTGCGACCGCTGGTACTCCCGCCACCCCCAGAGCGCGAAGCCGGCGCAGAAGACGATCGCCGTCGAGATGAGCACGCGGTGGAAGGGGATCATCGCTTGGCGAACTCCTGGAGCACGGCGACGACGAGGATCGCCCCGAGCGGGAGGGGGGCGAGAGCGATCATCGCCAGTAGCTTCGGCTCGAAGCGCAGGTGCATGAAGTAGAGCGCGACCAGGAGCGCCTTCCACGCCGCGAGGAGGAGCAGCGCGAGGACGAGGAGGTGGCGGGGGATCCGCATGTAGACGGCGGCCACCTCGACCACCGTCAGGACGGCCAGGCCGCCCCACACGGCGAGGTAGTTCGGGTGCTTGCGGTCAGCGTCCATCACCGGCCTCCGCCGCTCAGATCAGGTACACG
>JBEKGT010000255.1:0-3817 GCA_050012655.1 Gemmatimonadales bacterium
TGGCGCGCGTTCCCGCCGCGCGCCGTGTCCCAGGCTCGCAGGACGGCGTTGAATTCCCGCTCGCGGCCGACCAGCTCGGCGACCAGCCCGGTCGCGCCGGCGCGCGCGCGAGCCTCCTCCGCTCTGTCGTCCCGCGGCGGCGAGGGGGCCTGCGCTTCGGACACCTGCCGGGCCAGCCGCAGCACGATGCGCGTCGCGGGCTCCGGCTCGCGGTGCTCGGCGGAGAGCATCTGGTCGAGGGCGTCCGCCTCGACGGCCGCGCGCAACGCGCCGCCGCTGGACGACAGCGCCTCGATCAGCAGCCGCCAGCCGCCCTCGTGGCCGGGGTCGGCGTCCCGCACCCGCCGGGCCAGGGCGACCGCCTCCCGGAAACGTGAGGAATCGAGGAGCCGGCGGACCAGCGCGTCCCCTGCCCGCAGGAAGGTGTCGCGCAGCCGGTCCCGCTCGATGTCCGCCCAGCGCTCGAATTCCGCGCCGCCGGGGGCCGCGAACCCGGGGAGGAAGTCGCCCCGGTAGAGCGCCACAGCGCGCTCGTAGTCGCGCGCCTCGACGGCGGCGAGGAAGGCGTCGCGGTCCACCTCCACCACTCCGGCGAGCCGCAGCTCGCCGCTCCCCGACACCACGAGGTGCTCGCCGAAGCGCTGCCGGAGGATCCAGAGCGTCTGCCGGAGGGCGTGCGCGGCCGCCGTGGGCTCCAGGTCGGCCCAGAGGAGATCGAGGACCTGCTCGCGGCGCACGGCGCGGCCGGGCGCCAGGGCAAGATAGACGACAAGCGCGAGGGGCTTGGAGGAGCCGAGCGCGTACCCCGGCGTGGCGCCGGCGTCGGCGTACGCGAGCGACCAGCCGCCCAGGGTCGTGAGGGACAGCCGATCGCCCGGGCGATGGTCCGGTGGTGCGTCAGAGGACATCGCGTGCGCCTGCCGCGAGAGAAGCCAGCGGTCATGTTGGCCGGGGTCGCAGCACCCTCCGGCCGGGCGGCCGCCGTCCGGCAGACGCCGTCACCGTGGACTGCGCGGACAACGTACGGCGCGGTCGAACCGCGTCGCAAGGTGCGCTGGATTCGCGCGCGCCTTGTGCCGGCTCCATCTTCGCACGCGGTCAGGGGATGCCCACGCCCGTGCGGCGTGTGCATATTCCCTCGCGTCGCCGCACCACGCCCACTCCTCCGGGGATCGAGAATGCGCCGGATTCCGTTGGCCCGTGTCCTGTTCGCGCTCGCTGCCTCTCTGACCGCCGTCGCCGCCGGCGCCTCGGCCCAGGCCCGCCCCGCCACGCAGGCCCCAGCGGCCCGTCCGTCGTCGGCCCGGCCGCGGCCCCTGCCGGCGTCGGCGCCGCGCCTCGTCGTGGTCGTCACCGTGGACCAGATGCGCGCCGACTATCTGGAGCGCTTCAAGAGCCAGTTCACCGGCGGCTTCGCCCGGATGCTGCGCACCGGCGCCGACTTCACCGACGCGTACCAGGACCACGCGATGACGGAGACGGCGGTCGGACACTCGACCATCCTCTCCGGACGCTACCCGTCATCCCACGGCATCGTGCGCAACTCGGAGGGAGTCCCCGACGCCGACTACCCCCTCCTCGACGTGCGCGGGCCGGGCGCCTCACCGCTGCGCTTCCGCGGCACCGCCCTCTTCGACTGGCTCCAGGCGCGCAGCCCCGCCTCGCGGATGCTCTCCATCTCCCGCAAGGACCGCGGCGCCATCCTCCCCGTCGGGCGGTCGAAGCAGATGGTCTTCTGGTTCGCCGGCGGGCAGTTCACCACCAGCCGCTACTACGCCGACACACTCCCGGAGTGGATCCGCGCCGTCAACGCGCGCGCCGTGCCCATCCATGCCGCGGGCCGGGCCTGGGAGCTGCTCCTGCCGGTGGACAGCTACCCGGAGCCCGACATCGCGCCATGGGAGAACGGCGGCACGAACCTCACCTTCCCGCACCAGATGCCGACGGACACCACCGCCGCGAAGCGCACCTTCCTCCTGATGCCGTGGATGGACCAGCTCACCCTCGACGCCGCCCTCGCCGGCGTCCAGGCCACACGACTCGGCAGGGGCCCCGCGCCGGACGTCCTCGCCGTCTCCCTCTCGACCACCGACGCCATCGGCCACGCCTACGGACCCCAGTCGCGCGAGATCCACGACCAGATCGTGCGCCTCGACCGGGAGTTGGGGACCTTCCTCGATTCGCTCGCGAAGCTCCGCGACCCGCGGCGCACCGTCGTCGTCCTCACCGCCGACCACGGGGTCACGCCCTTCACCGGGTGGTCGCGGCGGAACGGCTTCCCCCTCGCCGAGGACGTGTCCTTCGACACACTCATCCGGGCGACGTACGACTCGCTCGTACGCCGCGCCGGGCCCGGACAGTGGATCCGCTTCTTCGATCTCGGCCTTCTCGCGATGGACCGCGCGGGCCTCACGGCGCGCGGCGTGAACGTGGACTCCGTCGTGAATGCGCTGGCGGTCGCGTTGCGCTCCAGCCACGCCGTGCTGCGCGTGGACACGCCGCGCTCCCTCGCCCAGGCCGACACGGCCCAGGACGCCATCGCACGCCGCTGGCGGAACGCGATCCCCCCGGACCTCGGCGCGGAGCTGATGGTCACCCTCAAGCCGAAGTTCGTCCTCGGTGACCAGACGAGCGCGGAGCACGGCCAGCCCTCCGACGACGACACCCACGTGCCGCTGCTCTTCTGGGGCGCAGGGATCAGGGCGGGGACGTTCGCGCAGCGGGTGAGCGTGGTGGACATCGCGCCGACGCTGGCGGCGCTGCTGGGTGTCGAGCCGACGGAGCCGATCCAGGGCAGGGCGCTGCGGGAGGCGCTGACGAGAAGGTGATAGAGGTGATGGAGGTGATGGAGGTGATGGAGGTGATGGAGGTGATGGAGGTGCTAGAGGTGATGGAGGTGAGATGGTGAGCGGGTCGGGATGCGCGCAGTCGTCATAACCCGCCCCGGCGGGCCCGAAGTGCTCGAGGTGCGCGAGGTCGCGACGCCCGAGCCCGGCCCCGGCGAGATCCTCGTCCGCGTGGCGGCCGCCGGGCTGAACCGCGCCGACATCCTCCAGCGCAAAGGCCACTACCCCGCGCCGGCCGGCAGCCCCGCCGACATCCCGGGGCTCGAGTACGCCGGAGAGGTCGCGGGCCTCGGTCCGGCCACCCCGCGCTGGCGCGTCGGCGATCGCGTGATGGGACTGGTCGGCGGTGGCGCGTGCGCCGAATACCTGGTCACCCACGCGGACACGGCGATCCCAGTGCCGGCGGCGTGGCCGGGCACGGCCCCGGGAACCGATCCCCTCGTCCTCGCCGGCGCCGTCCCCGAGGTGTTCTTCACCGCTTTCGACGCTCTGGTCCTCCAGCTCGGGATGAAGGCCGGGGAGACGGTCCTCGTCCACGCGGTCGCGAGTGGCGTCGGCACGGCGGCGCTCCAGCTGGTGAAAGCGTGGGGCGCGCGCTGCATCGGTACATCGCGGAGCGCGGCGAAGCTGGAGCGGGCCCGCGCCCTCGGCCTCGACGTGGCGGTGGACTCGTCGCGGGAGGACTTCGCCGAGGCGGTGCGCCGGGAGACGGGGGGCCGGGGCGTGGACGTGGTGCTCGACCTCGTCGGCGGGCCGTTCCTCGAGGGCAACCTCAAGGCCCTGGCGCCGCGGGGGCGGATGGTCATCGTCGGGCTGACCGCGGGCCGCACGGCGTCCCTCGACATGGGGGTGGTGCTGAACAAGCGCCTCACGCTCGTCGGGACGGCGATGCGGAGCCGCACGCTCGCGGAGAAGGTCGCTGTGGCGCGCGCCTTCGAACGGGAGGTGCTGCCCCTTTTCGCCGCCGGCCG
>JBEKGT010000256.1:0-3815 GCA_050012655.1 Gemmatimonadales bacterium
CATCCGCTCGAGCGCGTCTGCCGCGAGATCGAGAAGCTCGCCAGGGAGTTCCCCGACCAACTGGTCGGCGCCTCGACCGGCGGGCCGGTGAGCGGGCACGACGAGCGCGACGTCGCCGCTTGGCGGAGCAACACGCGTAAGCTCGAGAGCGCCGGCGCGCAGGTCATCGAGTACTCGCTCTCCTGCCCACAAGGGGGCGACGGCACCGAGGGCGACATCGTGTCGCAGAACGCCGCGCTCACCGTGAAGGTCATCGAGTGGATCGTCGGAGCTGCCGACCCCGACGTTCCCAAGCTTTTCAAACTGACCGCGGCCGTGACCTCCGTCACCAGCATCGCCCTGGCGATCAAGAAGGTGTTCGAGCGACATCCCAAGGCCAAGCTCGGCGTCACCCTCGCCAACAGCTTCCCGGCGATGGGCTTCCGGCCGGGCACGAAGGAAGAGTGGGACGAGGGCGTAGTCGTCGGCCTGAGCGGTGAAGGGATCGTGCCGATCAGCAACCTGAGTCTGGCCAAGGTCGCCGGCCTGGGGCTGGTGGTGTCGGCTAACGGCGGGCCGCTCGACCACAAGGCCGCCGCCAATTTCCTGGCGCTGGGCGCGCGCAACGTGCAGTTCTGCACCGCGGCCATGAAGTACGGCTACGGCGTCATCGATGACCTCAACTCGGGCCTGTCGCACCTGATGCAGGCACGCGGGCTCACGTCGGTCGGCGCCCTCATCGGCGCCGCCCTCCCGCACCCCATCACCGACTTCATGGCGCTGCCGGCTACGAAGAAGATCTCGGCGGTCGATGCCCAGTTGTGCGTCAGCTGCGGCAACTGCTCGCGCTGCTCCTACCTGGCGATCGCCATGGACGAGAAGATGCAACCGACCATGGACCCGTCGCGCTGCGTGGGATGCGGCATCTGCGCTCAGCAGTGCATGTCGGGTGCGTTGTTCATGCGCGAGCGCACCACCGAAGAGCTCGACGCCTTGCGCGAGGCATAGCCTCTCCGCCCTCCTCCGGACGGGCTCGAGTCCCCAGGCCGACCACCGAGCGCGCTCCTCTGCCGGCAGGCGGGACTCACGGCACCGCCCACCCGCGCGCGATCGCATCCCCATGTGCGCGCACCAATCGGCGGCCTCGACACGGCTGGCGACGCGCGCCATACTTGCGGCCGTGCGACTGAAATCCCTGTCCCACTGGTGAGCCCATGACCGCACTCCCCACGCAAGAGATCGCGCGCCTCGCCGAGCGGTACACGCCGGAGATGGTGCGCTTCCTCCGTGACATGATCGCCATCCCCTCCGAGAGCGCCGGCGAGCGGCAGGTGGTCGAGCGGGTCCGCGCCGAGATGGAGCGCGCCGGATTCGACGAGGTGAAGGTGGACGGGATGGGCAACATCCTCGGCCGCGTCGGCAGCGGGAAGACGGTGATCGCGGTGGACGGGCACCTCGACACAGTGGGCGTCGGCGACCGTTCGACCTGGACACGCGACCCGTACCAGGGGGAGCTGAAGGACGGGGTGATCTACGGCCGCGGCGCCAGCGACCAGGAGGGGGGCATTGCCGCCGGCGTGCACGGGGCGCGCATCGCGAAGGAGCTGGGCCTCCTCGACGGCGTCCAGCTCTGGGTGACGGGCACGGTGATGGAGGAGGACTGCGACGGTCTCTGCTGGCAGTACATCCTGCGGGAGAAGGTCCTCAAGCCCGACGTGGTCGTGATCACCGAGCCGACGAACCTCGGCGTGTACCGCGGCCACCGCGGACGGCTGGAGATCGAGGTCCGCACCCAGGGCCGCTCGGCGCACGGCTCCGCGCCCGAGCGCGGTGTCAACGCGGTCTACAAGATGGCCCCTATCATCGCCGACATCGAGCGGCTGAACGACCGGCTCGCGGCGACCGCCGACCCGTTCCTCGGCAAGGGCTCGTGCACCATCGCCGCCATCCGCTCCACCTCGCCGTCCCTCTGCGCGGTGGCCGACAGCGCCACCATCCACGTGGACCGGCGTCTGACGCACGGCGAGACGTGGGAGGGCGCGGTGACGGAGCTGGAGGCGCTGGAGAGCGTCAAGAAGGCCGGCGGGGTCGTGTCGGTGCTCGACTACGCCGTGCCGTCGTACACGGGACTCACCTACCCGACCAAGAAGTTCTATCCCACCTGGCTGCTGCCGGAGGATCACGCCGCCGTGCGGGCGGGCGTCGCCGCCGCGACGCAGGCCCTCGGCAGGGCTCCCGTGGTGGGCAAGTGGGGGTTCTCCACCAACGGCGTCGCGACCGCGGGGATGTTCGGCGTGCCGACGATCGGCTTCGGGCCCGCCAACGAGATCTACGCCCACACCCCCGACGACCAGTGCCCGGTTCAGGACCTCACCGTCGCGGCACGCTTCTACGCCGCGTTCCCGCAGTGCTTCCTCGGGGCGGCGCGATGAACGCTCTCCACGACCGCGACTTCCTCCTCACGTGGGAGCACGACGCCGCGACGCTCCGCGCCGTGCTCGACACTGCCCGCGCCCTCGAGGAGCTGGCCCGCGCCGGCCGCTCCGCCAGGGTCTTCGAGAGCGGGCTCGGCATCTCCATCTTCCGCGACAACTCGACCCGCACCCGGTACGCCTTCCGCTCGGGGTGCAACCTCCTCGGCCTGATGACCGAGGAGCTGGACGAGACCACCTCGCAGATCGCGCACGGCGAGACGGTGCGCGAGACGGCCACGATGATCGGCTTCCTCACCGAGGTCGTCGGCATCCGCGACGACATGTTCCTCGGCGAGGGGGACCGCTTCCAGCGTGAGGTCGCCGCGGCCCTCGCGGAGGGCCACCGCGAAGGCGTCCTGATGCAGCGGCCCGCGGTGATCAACCTCCAATCCGACCTCGACCATCCGACCCAGGCGATGGCCGATCTCCTGCACCTGGCCCAGACGTTCGGCGGGCTGGACCAGCTCAAGGGGAAGAAGCTGGCGATGAGCTGGGCGTACTCCCCCAGCTACGGCAAGCCCCTTTCGGTCCCGCAGGGGATCATCACCCTCATGACGCGGTTCGGGATGGAGGTCGTGCTCGCCCACCCGCCCGGCTACGACCTGGTGGACGAGACGATGGAGACGGCGCGGCGGTTCGCCAAGGAGAGCGGGGGCGCGTTCGCGGTCACCGACTCCTTGGCGGCGGCGTTCGAGGGCGCCGACGCGGTCTACCCCAAGAGCTGGGCGCCGGCGGCGGTGATGCGGGAGCGGACGCGGATCCTGCGGGCGGACGAGCGCGAGAAGCTGAAGGACCTGGAGCGCGAGGCGCTGGCGACCAACGCGAGGTTCAAGGACTGGGAGTGCACCGAGGCGCTGATGCGCCGGACGAACGGCGGCAAGGCGCTCTACATGCACTGCCTCCCGGCCGACGTGACGGACGTGAGCTGCAAGGCCGGAGAGGTGAGCAAGGCGGTCTTCGAGAAGGCGCGCCTCGACACCTACCGCGAGGCGGGCCACAAGCCGTTCATCATCGCGGCGCTGGTGCTGCTGACGCGGTTCGCGGACCCAGCCGAGGTGCTGGCGCGACTGCGGAAGGACGGGAGGGCGCGGCGGGGCTAGGCGGGCGGCGCCCTAGCGCTGCACCCCCGAGAAGATCACCGCCGCGCGCTCGGCGGGCTTGATCACCCCTTCGCGCCGGAGCTGCATCAGTCCCGCGAGGCCCGCCGACCCGGTGTGGCAGGCCGGGATACCCGTCGCCTCGCGGCCGAGCGCGTTCGCCTCCCGCAGCAGGTCCTCGTCCACGACGATCGCGGAGCCGCGGCTCGCCAGCATCCCCTTCACCACTGCCAGCCAATCGTAGGTCTCGTCGTCGAGGATGCCC
>JBEKGT010000257.1:0-3809 GCA_050012655.1 Gemmatimonadales bacterium
GCGGTAGGCGAAGTCGTCGGGGATGACCGACGGCGCGGCCGCCTCCGCGCCGAGGGTGAGGCGGGTCCAGCTCCGGCCATCGAGGCGGTAGTCCTCGCCGCCGCTCCGGAGCAGGAGGCGGGAATCGAAGCTCACCCTCGCCGAGAGGGCACGCAGGTGACCCGGAACGATCGGTGGATTGGGTCGCGGCGGGAAGCGCGACGATCGGAACGAGAATCCGGCCACCGTGTCGAGGCTCGATTGCGTCCCGTCCACATACCGCACGTCGAGCTGGGTCCGGGGGAGGATCGGAGCGCCGAGCGAGAGTGAGAAGCCGCGCTCGCGGTAGTAGTCGTGCGGGTCCACCCGGGCGAACAGCGCGCGGAAGGTCGGATTGTAGGAGCGGGAGATCAGCGTGGGCCGGCTCACCGCCTCATCGTGGACGTCGCCGCCGACCCAGAGCCGCCGTTCGGGAGAGACCAGCGCCTGGAGCGCGGCGCGGTAGGTCCACGCGTCCCGGCCCCACGCGTAGCCGAGCCGCGGGCTCACGACGAGGCCGGCGCTCGGCCGCCACACCGGCGCGAGTCCGGTATAGAGGCCATCCGCCCGGTCGTAGTGGAAGTAGCCGGGGTCCGCGGCGACGCGGAGCACCGCGCCGACGCGGTCCCGCGCCCGCACCAGAGCCGGCGGGTGCAATGCCAGTGAATCGGACCGCGCCCACGCCGCGCGTTCCGCGTCTGCCAGCGAATCGCCCGGCGCCGCCTCCTCCCACGCGCCGGCGGAGCGGCCCGGCAGGCGATCGGCGGAATCCACCACGACGACGCGGTACTCGCCGAACCCCCAGGGCGCTTCGCCGCGCTCGAAGCGGAAGGCGGCGAACGAGGCCGACTCCTCGAAGGCGAACCGCTCCGGGAGGCCCGACACCCTGATCCCCGCGATCTCCCGCGGCACGCCTCCGACGCGGACGTTCGGCCGCACCTCCCCGGTGAGGCGCAGTTCGGCCGGCAGCCACCGCCCCTCACCGGCTTCGGCCAGCCGCACGGTGAGCCGCAGGTCCCGGACGGAGGGGAATGCGACGGCGTCATTCACGCCAAGGTCGAGGGCGAGGAGGTCGTACGTGGAGTCGGCCACGTCCATCGAACCGACGAAGAGCGGCGTGGAGTTGCGCCGCGGGATCACCGCCAGGCGGAACGCGCGCCGTCCCGCGACGGTGACGGTGTCCAGCACCCGGAACGCGTAGCGGCGCGCTGCACCCTCAGCCATCGGCAGCGGGATCGTGTAGCGCTTCGCCGACCCGCCGCCGCGGCTGCGGCCGAGCGCCGGACCTCGCGCTCCGCCCTCCGAGCCACCCTGCGCCGCATACGTCTCGAGGACCACCGCATCGCCTCCGAGGCTCACGACGTCCCCCGCCCCGACGAGGCCGCGAGGTACTCCCAAGCCGTTCGTGAGCCGGCGGGCGAGGATGGTCTCCTGATAGCGGTCCGGAGCCTGCCAGAAGACGGTCGAGTGCGTCTCGGAGAGGAAGCGCACGCTCGCGGCCGAATGCGCCGGCCGCTCGGGATCGCGCGCCACCATCTTCACCCGGACGTCGTAGCGGAGCTCCGGGATGCCGGCCCGCGCGACCTGCCACCGTGCGATCGCCCGCTCGGCGACCTCGCGCGGGTCCGGCGCAGCCGGGTCGGACTGGGCGAGCGCCTCACGGGCGGCGCCCGCGAGAAGCGCGGCCACGAGAAGACGACGGCATGGCAGGGACATTGAGGGTCTGATACGCCGCCCCGCGGCCTGGAGTTCCCCTTGTGGCGGGAACGTCGCGGCGCGATTGCCGCTCGGGCATCGCGGCGTCACGTCGGAGAAAGGCGCGCCAGGGAGGACTCGAACCTCCGACCCGCAGCTTAGAAGGCTGCCGCTCTATCCAGCTGAGCTACTGGCGCGTGAAGACGGACGCACAATCGCAGCGCCAAACCATCGGCCGTCGTCGGGGCAATCTGCGGGGGCCCCCGCCCCGGCGTCAACGAGCCGGCGCTCTGCGGACGCCGCTTCGCCCACCGGAGTCTCCCGAGCCGGACCGGCGCGGCCCGTGCATTCCGCGGAGTGCCGCGGTCTTGCGCCGTCGGACGCCGGTTCCCATACTAGCGCCGCGGATTCGAAAAGGGGTCGGTATGGCCGTCACCCGGAGCTTGGCGGCCGGCCTGGTGCTCGTGGCGGCGTGCGCCACGGCGCGACCGGTCTTCGAGCAGTCCTTCGGCCCGAGTCAGCAGTCCATGGGCCGCTGGCTGCACCTCCTCTCCACGCGCTACGGGTGCGACTCGATATTCGTGAGTACCCGGCTCATCGCGCTGTTGACGTCGGCGCAGGACCGCGCGCCTTCGGAGATCAACCGGGATATGCGGGTCTGCGACGAGGTGGCCATCGGCAAGTGGCCGATGCGGGTACAAGCGTGGCAGACGTCTGGCGGCGTGCGGGAGGAATGGGTGTTTCAGCGTCGGGCCCTTGGGTACGGCCCTGGCACCGCGGGCGGAAGTTTCATCGTCTACCTCGAAGGACCCGACCCGCTGGCACTGTGCGTGACCACGGTAACCCACTAGGCGCGGGTTCGGATCTCGCAAGGCCCTCGGGTGAACCCGGAAAGCCCGGCATCGTAACACGGTGCCGGGCTTTCACTTCCTCAGTCGGGGCGGCGGGACTTGAACCCGCGACCTCCTGGTCCCAAACCAGGCGCGCTACCGGTCTGCGCCACGCCCCGTGATTGCCAGTCCCAAGTGACCAGACGCCAAGACGCCAAGTGGGCCGGCGAACCCAATATCGCTACGCCAGCGGGTGCGCGGCCAGCGCCTCGGCCAGATGGCGGAAGGCGGCGCCGCGGTGGCTCACCCGATGCTTCTCGCCGCTCGCGGCCTCCCCGAAGGTCTTCCCCAGCTCCTCGTGGTAGAAGAGCGGGTCGTAGCCGAAGCCGCCCGTGCCCCGGGGCGCCTCGAGGACGTACCCCCAGCAACGACCGCTGAACACCTCGGGAAGCCCGCCGGCGCGGCGGATGAGCACCGCGACGCAGGTGTAGGCGGCGCGCCGCCGCGCCGTGGGTGCGCCCTGGAGCCGCCGCAGCAGCTCCGCGTTGTTGGCCGCGTCGAGTGGCTTGCCGGAGAGCCGACTCGCGTCCGGGGCGAAGCGCTTTGAGCGCACCCCCGGCTGGCCGCCGAGGGAGAGGACCTCGAGCCCGGAGTCGTCGGCGACGGTCGGGAGGCCGGTGAGCGCCGAGAAGTACTCGGCCTTGGCGCGCGCGTTGGCGAGGAAGGAGTCGTGCTCCTCGATCCGCTCCTCGTCCGAACGCCAGCCGACGTGCGCGTCGTCGAGGGAGAGGGCCTCGACGCCCTTCGCGGCGAGGATCTCCCGGATTTCCCGCACCTTGTCCGCGCTGCGCGTGGCGAGGAGGAGCGTGGGCATCGGCGCGGCGCCCGAGGAGGCCCTGCCCTACCGGCCCAGGGCGGCGCGCTGTGCCGCGAAGATCCTCTCGATGCCGAGGCGCGCGAGGTCGAGGAGTCCGTCGAGCTGCGCGCGGCTGAAGGTCCCCGCCTCGCCGGTCCCCTGCACCTCCACGAAAGCATCGGGCTCGGCGACGACCACATTGGCGTCCACCTCCGCGCCCTTGTCCTCAGCATAGCAGAGGTCGAGCCGCGCCTCCCCCTCGACCACGCCGACGCTCACCGCCGCCACGAGCCGTGCGAACGGGTCCTTCACCCCCGCGTGCGCCGCCAGCCACGCGCAGGCGTCCGCCAGCGCGACGGCCGCGCCCGTCACCGCCGCGGTCCGCGTGCCGCCGTCGGCCTGGAGGACAT
>JBEKGT010000258.1:0-3808 GCA_050012655.1 Gemmatimonadales bacterium
GGGCACTCTACTGCGAGGAGATGATGTCGGAAGAGGGCTTCTACGACCGCCCTGAAGCGGGGCTCTTCCACCAGCTCTACCTGCTCTGGCGTGCGGCCCGGATCGTCCTCGACGTGCGGCTCCACACCATGGGGATGCCGGTCCACGAGGCCGTCACCTACCTCGCCGACCTCCTCGGCATCCCCCGCGCGAGCGCCGAAGCCGAGGTGCGCCGCTACTGCGTGGCGCCCGGCTCTCAGCTCTGCTACGCCGTGGGCCGGAGGGAGCTGCTGCGCCTCCGCGACGACTACCGGGCGCGGGCCGGCGCGTCCTTCTCCCTGCGGCAGTTCCACGACGACGTGCTGGGCTACGGCGGGCTTCCCGTGGCGCTGATGCGGTGGGGGATGGGACTAGGTGATAGGTGATGGGTGATGAGTGATAGGTGATAGGTGATAGGGTGATACCCTCGTCTCCCCGCCGCCTCCCCCGCGCCGTCTGGTACTTCGGGGCCACGTCGCTCCTCAACGACTGCTCCTCGGAGATGATCTACCCGCTGCTGCCGGCGTTTGTGACGCGGACGCTCGGTGGCAGCGCCCTCGCTCTCGGCATACTCGACGGGCTCGCCGAATCGGTCGCCGCCCTCTTCAAGCTGATCTCGGGATACCTTGCCGAGCGGCCGCGCCTCCGGGGCCCGCTGGTGGTCGGCGGCTACGCGCTCGCCGCCGCGGTCCGCCCCCTCCTCGCCGTGGCTGGCGCGGCGTGGCACGTCGTCGCTCTCCGCGCGACCGACCGCGTCGGGAAGGGGATCCGCACCGCGCCGCGAGACACGATGATCGCGGAGGTCGTCACGCCGGACGTGCGGGGCCGCGCCTTCGGCCTGCACCGCGGCGCGGACCACGTCGGCGCCATCGTCGGGCCCCTCGCGGCGTCGGCCCTCATCGCCGCCGGATTGGTGGTGCGGCAGGTCTTCTGGCTCGCCGCCGTCCCCGGCGCGCTCGCCGTCGTCGCCGCCGTCGTGGCCGTCCGCGCGGCGCGCACGGAGGCTGCGGCCGCGGCGACCGGCGGAGGGACGGGACGCGATGGAGGCGGAGCGACGGAGCCGGCGGCTCGGAGCGGCGGAGCGGTGGCCGCCGCAGAGGGGGCCCGCGCCGCACGCGGCCCCTTCGCCACCTTCGTCGCCGTCCTCTCCCTTGCGATGGTCTTCCGCGCGCCGGAAACGCTCCTCATCCTCCGGGCGCAGGACCTCGGCATCGCCGTCGCCCTCATCCCCATCCTCTGGGCCGCGCTCCACGTGGTGCGCTCGAGCCTCTCGTATCCCGGGGGCGTGCTCGTGGACCGGTGGGGTGCGCGGCGCACGCTGCTCGTCGGCTGGCTCGCCTACGCCGCCATCGCGTGGGCTTTCGCGCGCGCGACGACCGCGGGAGCGGCGTGGGGCGTCTTCCTCTCCTTCGGCATCGTGGCCGCGCTCACCGAGAGCCCCGAGCGGACCCTCGTCGCGCGCCTCGCGCCCGGCGGCCGCCAGGGCCGCGGCTTCGGCTGGTACCACGGCAGCGTCAGCGCCGTCTCCCTCCCCGGCGCCGCGCTCTTCGGTTGGGTCTACGAAACGTGGGGCGGGCCGTTCGCGCTGACACTCTCGGCCGCGGTGACGCTCGTCGCCGCCGCGGCGCTCGCGCTCAGCAGCATCGGGTCGGGCCGGGACCGAACCGCCGGCTGACGAACTCCGCGTAGAAGGCGCGCCGGTCCAGGGGCGCCGTCTCCGCGTGGCAGCGCGAATGATGCTCCAGATAGCGCTCGTAGTCGGGGGCGCCGACCACCTGTCGCACGACCCGCAGCACTCGCGCGATCCCCGCACGCACCGTCGCCACCGTCTCCCGCAATGAGCCTCTTGGTATTCGCATTTCCCGTGCGCCGGTGCGCCGGTGCGTCGGTCCGCTGGTGCGCCGGCTCATCGGGACCTAGTCCCCCACCGCATACGCCGTCTCCACGAACGCCGCCTCGTGCACCTCCGGCGCCTTCCGCCTCCCGATGACCAGCCACCACTCCCGCGCCGACGCGGCGATCACCACCAGCACCACCGCCATGAAGACCAGCGCCAGCGCGGCGTCGAGCCGGTCGTTGAAGATCAGCCGGCCGGCGTCGGGGTTCGCGGAGCCCGCCAGCGTGCGCGCGTGCGCCAGGAAGCCGAGCCGCGGGTCGGCGGCGAAGACCTTCTGCCACCCGGCCGTGAGCGTCGCCGAGGCCAGCCACGCCAGCGGTACGAGCGTGATCCACGCGTGTCGTGCCTTCCCCATCTTCACGATGATCGTCGTCCCGACGCACAGCGCCACCGCGGCGAGGAGCTGGTTCGCGATCCCGAAGAGGGGCCAGAGCGAGTTGATGCCGCCGAGCGGGTCGAGCACGCCCTGATAGAGAAAGTGCCCCCACGCCAGCACGACCAGCGCGCTGGTGAGGAAGATGCTGGGGTACCACGACGTCCGGCCGAGGGGCTCCCACAGGTGGCCGGCCAGTTCCTGCAGCATGAAGCGGCCGACCCGCGTCCCCGCGTCCACCGTCGTCAGAATGAACAGCGCCTCGAACATGATGGCGAAGTGGTACCAGAGCGCGAGCCCCGGACCCGTGATGACGCCGCCGAGGATCGCCGCCATCCCCACCGCGAGGCTCGGCGCCCCGCCGGTGCGCGAGAGGAGCGTCGCCTCCCCCATCTGGCGGGCCAGCGCCTCCATCGTCCCCGGCTGCAGGGTGAACCCCCACTCGGCGATCTTGTGCGCCGCCGTCACCGCCGTCGGGCCCAGGGTCGCAGCGGGGACGTTCATCGCGAAGTAGACGCCCGGGTCGAGGGTCGCCGCGGCAATCATCGCCATCAGGCCCACGAACGACTCCATCAGCATCCCGCCGTAGCCGATGAGCCGCGCGTCGGTCTCCCGCGTCAGCATCTTCGGCGTCGTGCCGCTCGCCACCAGGGCGTGGAAGCCGGAGATCGCCCCGCACGCGATGGTGATGAACGCGAAGGGGAAGACCTTCCCCGCGAACACCGGCCCGGTCCCGTCGGTGAACCGCGTCAGGGCGGGGAGGCGGAGCGGCGGGAGGAGGACCAGGATGGCCACCGCGAGGAACAGCACGGTGCCGACCTTGAGGAAGGTCGAGAGGTAGTCGCGCGGCGAGAGGAGGAGCCACACCGGCAGGACCGACGCCGCGAAGCCGTAGACGACGATCGCCCACGCCAGTCGCGGCCCCGTCCAGGTGAACGAGTGCGCCCAGGTCGGGTCCTGCGAGACCCAGCGCCCGGCAACCAGCGCCAGGAGCAGCAGCGTCACGCCGATCGCCGACGCCTCGAGGACCCGGCCGGGGCGCAGCGCCTTCATCCACCACCCCATCAGCAGCGCGATCGGGATCGTGCTCGCGATGGTGAACAGCCCCCATGGGCTCGCCTTCAGCGCGTTCACCACCACCAGCGCCAGCACCGCGAGGAGGATGATCATGATCGCCAGGATGGCCAGCATCGCGGCCACCCCCGCCACCGGATTCACCTCCTCCTTCGCCATCTGGCCGAGCGACTTCCCGTCGCGGCGCAGCGAGGCGAAGAGGATCGTGAAGTCCTGTACCGCGCCGCCGAGGACCACGCCCGCGATCAGCCACAGCGTGCCGGGGAGGTAGCCGAACTGCGCCGCGAGCATCGGGCCGATGAGCGGCCCCGCCCCGGCGATGGCGGCGAAGTGGTGGCCGAAGAGCACCCACTTGTGGGTCGGCACGAAGTCCCGGCCGTTGCTGAGCCGCTCGGCCGGCGTCGCGCGGCGAGAGGAGGAGCCACACCGGCAGGACCGACGCCGCG
>JBEKGT010000259.1:0-3806 GCA_050012655.1 Gemmatimonadales bacterium
GCTGGTGACACCGTTGGGCAACAGCGTCGAGGAGACGTGGGCCGGTCTGGTGGCCGGCCGGTCCGGGGCCGCGCGGATCGCGCGCTTCGATCCGTCCGCGCTCGACGTGACGTTCGCCTGCGAGGTGAAGGGCTTCGACGGCCAGGCCTACATCGAGAAGAAGGAGGCCCGGCGCTACGACCTCTTCCTGCAGTACGCCATCGCAGCCTCCCAGCAGGCGGTCGAGGCGGCGGGCTTCGCCGGCGGCTTCCCGCATAAGGACCGTGCGGGGGTCGTCATCGGTTCCGGCATCGGCGGCATGCAGACGTTCGAGGACCAGGCCCGCGTCTTCGTCGAGAAGGGCCCCTCGCGCGTCTCCCCCTTCTTCGTCCCGATGTTCATCCCCGACATCGCGGCGGGGGTCGTCAGCATCCGCTTCGGCCTCACGGGCCCGAACTACTGCACCGTGTCGGCGTGCGCCTCGTCGGCCCACGCGGTCGGGCAGGCGTACCGGCTCATCCGCGACGGCGACGCCGACGTGATGATCGCCGGGGGTGCGGAGGCCGCGGTCACGCCGCTGACGGTGGCGGGGTTCGCCTCGATGAAGGCCCTCTCCACCCGCAACGACGATCCCGCCACCGCATCGCGCCCCTTCGACAGGGACCGTGACGGCTTCGTCCTCGGGGAAGGGTCCGGGATCGTGATCCTCGAGGCCCTCGAGCTCGCCCAGGCGCGGGGCGCCCCGATCCTCGCCGAGGTGGCGGGCTTCGGGATGAGCGCCGACGCCTTCCACATCACCCAGCCCGCGCCTGACGGGGCGGGGGCCCGCCAGGCGATGCGCGTCTGCCTGGAAGACGCGGGCTTCACCGTCCGTGACATCCAGTACATCAACGCCCACGGCACCTCCACGCCGCACGGCGACATCGCCGAGACCAGAGCTGTGCGCGCCCTCTTCGGTGACGCGGCCGACTCGCTCATCATGGGCTCCACCAAGTCCATGACCGGCCACCTCCTCGGCGCCGCCGGCGCGCTCGAGTTCGCCGTCTGCGCCCTGGCGATCCAGCGCGGCGTGATCCCCCCGACGATCAATCAGTTCCACGCCGACCCCGCATGCGACATCGACTGCGCCCCGAACCGGGCCGTCGAGCGCCGCGTGGACGTCGCCCTCTCGAACTCCTTCGGCTTCGGCGGGCACAACGTCAGCCTCGCCGTGAAGCGCTTCGTCGCGTAGGAAAGCGCCGATTCCGATGGCCATAGCCCTCCATGAAGGCGCCGTCCCGGTCGCCGACGACGCCCTGCGGCCCGTCGCCGAGAAGGTGCTCGCCGGCGAGCGGCTCGACGCCGCCGACGTCGCCGCGTGCTTCGAGAGCCACGACGTCATCGGCCTCGGCGCGCTGGCCGAGCGGGCCAACCACGCCCGCAACGGCGACCGCGTCTTCTTCGCCGCGAACCAGCACATCAATCCGACCAACGTCTGCGTCCTGCGGAACGTCTGCGTCTTCTGCTCCTTCGCGCGATTGCCGAAGGAGGACGGGGCGTACACCCGGACCATCGAGGAAGTGCTGCAGGAGGCGGCCGGGGCGAAGTCCGCCCCCACCAGGGAGTTCCACATCGTGGGGGGGCTGCATCCGCACCTGCCGCTCCAGTACTACACCGACATGATGAAGGCGCTGCGGGCGGCCCACCCCGGCGTCCACATCAAGGCGCTGACGGCGGTCGAGATCGCACACCTCGCGCGGCGGGAGAAGAGCTCCATCCGCGACGTGCTCCTCGCCCTCCGGGACGCGGGGCTGACGAGCCTGCCGGGGGGCGGCGCCGAGGTCTTCAGCACCGCGGTGCGAGCCACCATCGCCGACCGGAAGCTCGCCGGCGAGGAGTGGATCGCCGTGCACCGCGAGGCGCACGCGCTCGGCATCCCCTCCAACTGCACAATGCTCTACGGCCACGTGGAAACGGCGCAGGACAAGGCCGAGCACCTCCTGACGCTGCGCGCCCTCCAGGACGAGACGGGCGGCTTCCTGACGTACATCCCCCTCGCGTACCACCCCGACAACAACGAACTGGGGGAGCAGATGGGGTGGGCGGGCCGCCAGACGATGGGCATCGACGACCTCAAGAACGTCGCCATCGGGCGGCTGGCGCTCGACAACATCCCGCACGTCAAGACGCACTGGCCGATGGTCACCGCGTTCGTCGCGCAGGTGGCGCTCGACTTCGGCTGCGACGACATCGAGGGAACGGTCGTCTACGAGCGCGTCTATCACGAGGCGGGCGCCGAGACGCCGATGGAGTTGTCGTACGAGGCGCTGGTCCGGCTGATCCGCGGCGCGGGGAAGGTCCCTGTCGAGCGCGACTCGCTCTACAACGTCGTCCGCACCTTCGACTGATGCGCCTCGGCCGGATCTCCTACGTCAACTGCTACCCGGTCTATACGGCGCTGGACCGCGGCGTGGTGGCGTGTCCGGCGACGATCGTGACGGGGACCCCCTCGGAGCTGAACGACCGGCTGGCCGACGGTCGAATCGAGGTGAGCGTGGTGTCGGCGGTGGCGTACGCGCAGCACGGCGGCCTCTTCGAGCTGCTCCCCGATCTGGCGATCAGCTCCGACGGCCCCGTGCGCAGCGTTCTCCTCTTCAGCCGCCGGCCCCCCGCCGAGCTGGACGGGGAGCGCGTGCTCGTGTCCACCAGCTCGCGGACCTCCGTCCTGTTGCTTGAGCTGCTCGCCCGGGAGCTGTGGGGCGTCAGCATCGAGCTGGCGCAGGCCCCTGCCGAGCCGGGGGATCTGGAGCGACTGGCCGCCGTGCCCCACGAGGCCGTGCTGGTCATCGGCGACGCCGCCCTCCTCCTCGGCGCGCGCCACGTGTATCCGTACGTGACGGACCTCGGCGAGGCGTGGAAGGCGTGGACGGGGCTCCCCTTCGTGTTCGCGGTCTGGGCCGCGCGGCGGGACGCCGACCGCGCCGCCGTGCGCGACGTGCACCGCGCCCTGCTCGCAAGCCGGAAGTGGGGACTCGCGCACCTCGACGAGCTCGCCGAGCTCGCCGCCTCGAACACCGGCGTGGACCGGCCGGCGTGCGCGGAGTACCTGAGCGGCCTCGACTACGGACTCTCGTACCGGCACCTGGCCGGCCTCACCGACTTCCTTCGCCGCCTGGCCGCGCGCGGCGT
Organism: Gemmatimonadales bacterium; assembly: GCA_050012655.1. GTDB lineage: Bacteria > Gemmatimonadota > Gemmatimonadetes > Gemmatimonadales > JACORV01 > JADGQW01. The sequence goes on from JBEKGT010000259.1 coordinate 3,148, forward strand.
CGTGCCCGACGGCACCCTGGCGTTCGTCGGGGCGGCGTAGGAGGCACCGTGTCCGAAGCCACCGAACTCCTCGAGCTGTACGACCGCGCTCCCCTCACCGAGCTGGGCGCCCTGGCCGACGCGGAGCGGCGTGCGCGGCACCCCGACGGGATCGTCACGTTCATCGTGGACCGGAACATCAACTACACGAACGTGTGCGTGGCGGACTGCAAGTTCTGCGCGTTCTATCGCCGGCCGAAGCATCCCGAGGGGTACGTCCTGTCGTTCGAGGAGATCGGCGCGAAGATCGAGGAGGCCAAGGCCATCGGCGCCGTCCAGATCCTCCTCCAGGGCGGGCACAACCCGTACATCCCCTTCCAGTGGTATCTCGACCTCCTCCAGTACATCGGGAAGAACCACCCGATCCACGTGCACGGCTTCTCGCCGTCCGAGGTCCAGTTCTTCGCCAGGCGTTTCCGGATGTCGGTGGACGAGGTCGTGGAGGAGCTGGCGAAAGCCGGCCTGCACTCCATCCCGGGCGGGGGCGGCGAGATCCTGGTGGACCGCGTGAGGAAGCTGGTGGCAGGGAAGAAGGCGATGACCGACGAGTGGCTCGCGGTGATGGACTCCGCGCACCGCCACGGGATGCGCACCTCCGCAACGATGATGTACGGCATCGG
>JBEKGT010000260.1:0-3805 GCA_050012655.1 Gemmatimonadales bacterium
CGAGGGACCGCAGTCCTGCGTGTTCGACGAGGCGGAGAACCGCCTCCACGTCCAGAAGGCACTCATCGCCACACTCCTGGGGTAAGCCATGGCTCAGACGGAGACATTGAAGCGCACCCCCTTCTATGACCTGCACGTCGCGGCAGGGGCCAAGATGGTCCCGTTCGCGGGCTTCCTGATGCCGGTCCAGTATCCCGAGGGGATCACCGCCGAACATCACGTCGTGCGCAAGGGCGCCGGCCTGTTCGACGTCACCCACATGGGCGAGTTCGAGATCACGGGGAAGGACGCTCTCGCCTTCACTTCGTACGTGACCGTCAACGACCCGAACGCGCTCGCGGTGGGGCAGGTGCAGTATTCCTGCTTCCTCCACGAGAGCGGCGGGATCGTGGACGACTGCCTGGTCCACCGGATGGCGGACCGGGTGATGATCGTGGTGAACGCCTCGAACTGCGCCAAGGACTGGAAGCACATCAACCAGTTCAAGGGGAAGTTCGACGTGAAGCTGCAGGACCGCTCCGACGAGACCGCGCTCCTCGCGCTGCAGGGGCCGAAGTCGCAGGAGGTGCTGCAGCCGCTGGCGCCCGGCGTGAACCTCGACGCGATCGGTTTCTATCACTTCACGACCGGCAAGGTCGCCGGCGTGGACTGCATCATCGCGCGGACGGGCTACACCGGCGAGGACGGCTTCGAGCTGTACCACGATCCCGCCGATGCGCTGAAGCTGTGGCACGCGCTGGTGAACCCCAAGAGCATCGTGAAGCTGGTGGGGCTCGGCGCCCGCGACAGCCTGCGGCTCGAGATGGCGTACCCGCTCTACGGGAACGACATCGACGACGAGACCACGCCCTTCGAGGCGGGGACGGGGTGGACCGTCAAGATGAAGAAGGGCGACTTCGTGGGGAAGAAGTCGCTCGAGGCGCAGCTCGCGAAGGGGCTGACGCGGAAGCTGGTCGGGTTCAAGCTCCTGGAGCGCGGGTTCCCGCGGCACACGTATCCCGTGTTCGTGGGCGGGAAGCGGTTCGGCGAGGTGCGCAGCGGCATCGTGAGCCCGTCGCTCGGTGAGGCCATCGGGACGGCGTACCTGCCGGTCGCGGTGGCGAAGCCGGGCACGCGCTTCGAGGTGGAGATCCGCGGCAAGCGGGTGCCCGCCGAGGTGGTGCCGACGCCGTTCTGGACGAAGGGGTCGCGTCGCTGATCCGGGTCGCGATCCTGACGGTATCGGACGCGGGGGCGGCCGGCGCGCGCACGGACACGTCCGGCGCGGCTATCGCGGAGTGGGCGGCCTCCCGCGGCTACACGGTGGCGGCGCGCGAGCTGGTGCCGGACGACACGTCGGCCATCGCGCGCCGCCTCGTCGCTTGGGCGGACGGCGGCGTCGCCGACCTCGTCCTCACCACGGGGGGGACGGGGCTCGCGGCGCGTGACGTGACGCCGGAGGCCACGCGCGCGGTGCTGGAGCGCGAGGCTCCGGGGCTCGCCGAGCTGCTGCGCTCGCGGAGCGCGGTCACCTTCCCGCGAGCGGTCCTCTCGCGCGGCGTGGCCGGGGTCCGCGGGGCCACGCTGATCGTCAACCTGCCGGGGTCCACCGGCGGGGTGCGCGACGGACTCGCCGCGCTGGAGGACCTCGTGGACCACGCGGTGGACCTCCTGCAGGGCCGGACGGGGCACGGCTGATGGCGCACAAGGCCGTGATCACCCTCGAGGACCTCGAGGCGGCGGTCCGGGCGAACGCCGCGTTCGAGGCGGCCGGGTTCGAGACGACGATGGTCTCGGCCCTCGACGACGTGCGCGCCGCCGTGCGGCGCGAGGACCCCGACCTCCTCCTCCTCACCGGCGGGCTTCACGAGCCCGCGGCGCAGCGCCTCCTCGGCGCGGTCCGCGACGGGCGCGTCGCGACGCTGGGCCTCCTCGAGCCGACGGACGCGGAGCCTGATGTGCGGGCGCGCCGCCTCGGGCTGACGGCCGCGCTGGTGAAGCCGTGCGTCCCCGAGGAGGTCGTGGCGCTCGGCCGGCGGCTGATCGAGCGCAAGCGGCTGCAGGAGCGCACCGGCATCCTCGGCGAGCACCCCGCCATCCAGGAAGTGCTGATCAAGATCGAGCAGCTCGCCCCCGTCTCGAGCACCGTGCTGATCCAAGGAGAATCGGGGACGGGGAAGGAGCTGGTGGCGAAGGCGATCCACGACCTCTCACCGCGCCGGGGGAAGCCGTTCATCGCCGTGAACTGCGCGGCGCTCCCCGAGACGCTCCTCGAGTCGGAGCTCTTCGGCCACGAGAAGGGGGCGTTCACCGGCGCCGCGGAGCGGCGGCTCGGCCGCTTCGAGCTGGCGGACGGCGGGACCCTCTTCCTCGACGAGGTGGGGGACATGCCGCCGGCCACGCAGGTCAAGCTCCTGCGGGTGCTGGAGGAGCGGGAGTTCTACCGCGTGGGTGGGGTGGCCCCGATCCGGGTGGATGTGCGCGTGGTGACGGCGACGAACCATGCCCTCAAGGCGCTGGTCGAGGCGGGGGAGTACCGGCAGGACCTCTACTACCGCCTCAACGTCCTCTCGATCTACCTCCCGCCGCTGCGCGAGCGGCGGAGCGACATCCCCCTCCTGGTGCGGCGGTTCATCCACGAGTTCAGCCGGCTTCACGACCGTCCCTTCCCCGGCATCACGCCGGAGGCGATGCAGATCCTGGTGGACGCGCCCTGGCCGGGGAACGTGCGGCAGCTGCGCAATCTCATCGAGTCGATGGTGGTGCTGGCGCCGACGAGCGAGATCCGGCCCAGCGACATCCCGGCCGACGTGCGCGAGCGGGGACGCGACCGGCTGCTGCCGGTGCGGGTCCCGGGACTTGCGCGCGAGGTGGCGGGGCAGGAGCTGGCGTACATCGTCCAGACGCTGCTCGAGCTGCGGCTCCAGGTGGAGGACCTGCGGCACCGGATAGACGAGCGGCCTCAGCGGGTGGAGGTGTTCGACATCCCGCAGGCGGAGCCCGCGTACGCCGAGGTGCTCGAGCCGCCGGAGTCAGGCGCCGGGGGCGTGGTGGCACGCGGTGTGCCGGAGAGTGTGATCCTCTACCGGACGGGGATGCGGATGGCGGAGGTGGAGCGGGCGGCGATCGAGGCGGCGCTCAGCGACACAGGCGGGAACCGCCGGAAGGCGGCGGAGATGCTGGGGATCGGGGAGCGGACCCTGTATAGGAAACTGAAAGAGTACGAATTGGACGGCGGCGGCCCTTCAAGCCCAACTTGAGGTCCTGCCACCAAAGTGCTTGACATTCCAACGGCTTAGCCGTAGTAATTGTGGCCCACGAGGGGAGCGGTTGCGGCTCCCCCTACGATTTGAAACGCTCTAACGGTTTCCTTTACATAGACTTAGGAAATTTCGCCTGGGCTGATGGCCCGGGCGCTCCTGTCTCGGCGAGACGCGTGTGACGGAGCGCACCAAGGTCCGGGTGCCGAACCCGGCGAAGCCGCGGAAGACGGGGAGGCTTGACGCGCCCCCGGAGCGGCCACACCGTGTGAAGAAGAAGTACCGGCGGCGGCCGAAGCATCCGGGGCCGCCCGAGCGGGAATGAGCGAAGAAGAGAAGGAACGGCCATCGCGTTGAGCGCGAACCCGAATCTGCCGACGCCGGGCGAATCGCCAGCCTCGTGGTCCTTGAGGCGGGCGGAGCAGTTGATCGCCTCGCTGGCGGGGGTGTTATCGACGCGGATCGTGGCGGCGAAGAGCGGGGAGATCGAGGAAGTGCACGTGCTGGTGACGGCGGAGCTGCAGCCGAAGCAGGCGGTGCGGAACGTCGAGAGCGCGCTGATGGCG
>JBEKGT010000261.1:0-3794 GCA_050012655.1 Gemmatimonadales bacterium
AAATGCAGCAGCGGTATCAGTCCCGTGAGGATGAGCCAGACACCCAGCAACAGCATTCCGAGGTTCTTGGTCACTCTTGGCAACGGACTCATTTGAGGACCCACTCCTTTGAAGTGAGCAGCTGCCTAACTAGTGATCGTACTGCAGGGCGGGTATGCACTTCCCGCAGTACTTCGCGGCTACGTATTCAACGCCACGGCTGACGGCGCAAGAGCGGGCTATCACTACTCATGGTCCCGACTTGGAAGGAAAAGAGGGCAGGGCACTGTCTGTGTATCACGTCTGCGTAGCATGCGGGAAGGCCGCCTAGACTGCTGCTTATGTAGACTGCATAGCACCGGAAGGACTCCTGCGTCGTCTCGCTGGGACGGACGCGCGCAGCGTGGCCTGCCTCCCGGTGCTACACAGCCTCCCCCCTACTTCACCGGCGCATGGACGGTGCTCCGGTACTGCGGCCCCGTCGCTCCCGCCGTCCCCGCCGCCCCCGCCGCCCCCTCGGCCTTCGCCGGCGGCGGCCCCGACACGGTGAGGACGATCCCCCCCTCCGTCGCCACCGCCAGCATCCGCTGACCCGTCTCCAGGTCGGGCCGGGCGCCGAAGGTCTTCGGCCACACCGTGGCCGGCGTCCCCGCGCCCACCAGCCTCCGCACCGTCAGCGTCCAGAACATCGTCACCCCCTCCGTGTGTGATGCGCCGCCGCCGCCCCTGCCGTCCGCCGCGCGCCCCCCTCCACGAACCGCCCCACCACCGAGCGCGTCGCGCCGAGCGCCACCAGACCCCGCACCAGCAGCTCGAGACTCACCGTCGGGTCGGCCTTCTCCATCTTGGCCACCCGCGACTGGCTCGACCCCAGCGCTGCCGCCAGCCGCACCTGCGTCAGCTCCCGCACCTGCCGCCGCCGCCGCAGCGCCGCCGCCAGGAGCGCGCGCGACTCCGCCACCGCCGCCGCACCCACTCCCGTCCGATCCGCCGCCCCCCGCACCCGTCGATTCGCCACGCGCACAGGATATGTCATATCTGACATATACGCAAGTGCGGGAATGGCGCACGGAGCAGGGAGGCCGTCAGCGGTGAGCGGTCAACGGTGAGCGGTAAGCGGTCAACGGTGAGCGGTTAACGGTAGACGGTGAGCGGTCAACGGCTCACGGTATGCGGTAAGCGGTTAACGGTCGGCGCCCAACGCCGTCTACCACATCGGCGTAATAGGGATGTGACCACTCGGAATCAGGGAATCGCCGTGTCCTTCGCGCGCACCAGCCGCCACCTCGCCGTCGAGGCCTTCGCCGCACTCGCCGCCGCCGTCTTCCTCGCCGCGGCACCCGCACCCGCCGCCGCCCAGGGGCTCTCCGGCACCGACATCATCATCGGCTCGGTGAAGGGGGAGGACGGCGCCCCCATCCAGGACGCCACCGTCGAGGCGTACTCCCTGGAGACCCAGGTCGTCCGCCGCGCCCACACCGACGCCAAGGGCCGCTTCACGATCCTCTTCCCCGACGGCGGTGGGCAGTACCGCATGACCGCCCGCGTCCTCGGGATGACGCCGCACGCCGCGCTCCTGGTCCGCGACGCCGACGAGGACCGCCTCGTCTGGAACGTCCGGCTCAGCGCCGGCGCCGTCGCGCTCGACGCCGTTGACGTGCGCACCGGGCCGCAGCTCCGCGCCGGCGAGGGGCCCACCCCCGGCTCCACCGAGCGGGGCTTCAACCCCGACCAGCTCGCGCAGATGCCCATAGACATCACCGACCTCTCCGTCCTCGCGGGGCTGGTCCCGGGCGTCCTCCCTATCGGCGCCACCGACACCACCGCCACCGCCTTCTCCGTGGCGGGCCTCGGCGCCGACGCCAACGCCGTCACACTCGACGGGCTCCTCTTCGGCAACTCCAGCGTCCCGCAGGAGGGGCTCCGCAACACCCGGGTCGTCACCAGCACCTACGACGTCTCCCGCGGCTCCTTCTCCGGCGGCCTCGTCGCCTCCACCACCCGCTCGGGGAGCAACTTCGTCGCCGGCTCGTCGCAGTATCAGCTCCGCGATGAGGGGTTGTCGGTGGACGCCGGAGACACGCCGTACACCCAGGGCTTCAACCAGAACGTGATCAGCGGCGGCCTCGGCGGGGCGCTCGTCCACGACCGGCTCTTCCTCATGGTGTCGGGGCAAGCGCGGCTCCGCTCCGACCCGCAGCAGACGCTCCTTTCGGCCGGGCCCACCGACTTCACGCGCCTGGGTGTCGCCCCCGACTCGGTCCAGCGCTTCACCGGCCTGGTGAGCGGCCTCGGCGTGCCGTACAACAGCGTCTCGGGGCTCGACACGCGGGCCAACGACAGCTACTCGGGGCTCGCGCGCCTGGACCTCGTCCTCTCGACGTCGCACACCATCACCCTGCGCGGCGACTACCGCGGCACCTCCCTCGATCCCGCGCGCCTCGGCGCCCTCGCCCTCCCGCAGACCGGGGGGAAGACCTTGTCATCCGGCGGCGGCGCGATGCTGACCCTCACGTCGCACTTCGGCGCAACGGTCCTGAATGAGCTGCGGGGCTACCTCCAGGGGTCGAAGAACAACGGCGACCCCTTCAGCCAGCTCCCGGCGGGGCGGGTGCAGGTGGCGAGCGCCCTCCCCGACAGCACCGTGGGCGTGACGACGCTGACCTTCGGCGGGAACACCGGCATGCCGAGCAGCTCGCGGTCGAGCAGCTTCGAGGGGTCGGACGAGGTGTCGTGGCTCCCGGGGAGCGGGATGCACCGAATCAAGATCGGCGCGTCCCTCCTCACCGAGCGGACCCACGACCTCCTCGGGAACAACCTGCTGGGCACGTACACCTACAACTCGCTCGCCGACCTCCAGTCGGGGCTGCCGGCGACCTTCCGGCGCACCCTCGACGTCACCGAGCGGCAGAGCGACAACCTGCGGTGGGGGATGTACGCGGGGGATGTCTGGTTCGTGACGCGCCCCTTCCAGCTCACGTACGGCGCGCGGCTCGAAGGGTCGTCGTTCGGCGACCCGCCGGCGTACAACCCGGTGGTGGATACCGTCTTCGGCCACCGCACCGACCGGCTCCCGACGGAGTGGCACCTGAGCCCGCGGGCGGGCTTCACCTGGACCATCGGCGGCAGCCAGGGGGGCGGCGGGTTCGGTGGCGGCCGAGGGGGCTTCGGCGGCGGCGGGGGCGGCGGGGGCGGCGGCTTCGGCGGCTTCCAGCCGGCCAGGTATGTGATCCGCGGCGGCTTCGGCGAGTTCCGGAGCCAGCCCTCGAGCCAGCTCGTGGCTCAGGCGCGCTCGGCGACGGGGCTCCCCTCGTCGGCGTCGGAGATCGTCTGCATCGGCTCGGGCGTGCCGACTCCCGACTGGGGGGCGTACTGGGCGAACCCCGACAGCATCCCCGACCAGTGCGGCAGCGGCGTCGGGCCGGCCCCGGCGGGGTTCCAGGCGGCGCGCTCGGTCACGCTCCTCGCGCCGGACTTCGAGGCGCCGCGGGCGTGGCGCGGCTCCCTCTCGGTGGAGCGCCGGCTCACGAATCTGCTCCGCCTCACGGTGGAGGGGAGCTTCGCGCGCGGCGTGGCGCAGACGGGGTACGCCGACCTCAACCTCGTCTCGCACGCGTCGATTTTCCTCGGCAACGAGCGCGCGAGGCCGGTCTACGTCTCCCCCGCCGACATCGTGCCCTCGCCGGGCGCCGCGATCTTCTCCGCGACGCGGATGGACTCGGTGTTCGGCCGTGTGCTCCTCGCCTCGTCGAACTTCGTGTCGATGCAGGAGCAGGTGACGGACTCCATTTCCGGCGTCTTCGGGCGGGCGATCC
>JBEKGT010000262.1:0-3768 GCA_050012655.1 Gemmatimonadales bacterium
CGTGCACCGTCTCGGGGGACGGCTCGTCGAGCACGCGGAGTGCCGCCTCGACGGCGTCCGCGAGGAGCGCCACCGCGGTCTCCACCGTCTGCGGGCCGGGGCCGGGATAGCGGAACAGCTCCTCCCGCTCGAGGGCCATCGGCTCCGACTCACGCGCCCGTTCCAGGAAGTAGGTGATCGGCGCGGTGCCGTGGTGCTCGGGGATGAACGCCCGCACCACCTCCGGGAGCCGGTTCTCCTCGGCCAGCCGCAGCCCGTCCTCGATGTGGCGGCGGATCACCGCGGCCGACTGGCTCGGCTTGAGGTGGTCGTGCGGGTTCTTGGCGTGGCCGAGGTTCTCCACGAAGTACTGCGGGCGGACCAGCTTCCCGATGTCGTGGTAGTAGCAGCCGACACGGGCGAGGAGGCCGTTGGCGCCGATCGCGTTGCAGGCCGCCTCGCAGAGGTTCGCCATCGCCACGGAGTGCGCGTAGGTGCCCGGCGCGTCGGTGGCGAGCCGGCGCAGCAGCGGCCGGTTGGGGTCCGACAGCTCGAGGAGGGTGAGGTCGGTGGTGCAGTGCGTGAACCCCTCGGCGAGGGGGAGGACCAGCATCGCGAGCATCGCCGAGAAGACGGCGTTCCCCGCCCCGAAGGCAGCGCCGCGAGCCACCGCGCCGACGGAGCCGCCCGTCGCGAGGCCGTCGAGGAGCGTCGCGAGGGCGTAGACCGCCGTGACGACGGCGATGGAACCGTACACCTGCGCGCGCCGGCGGATCGACTGGAGGGAGAGCGCCGCCGCGGCGCCGCCGACGAAGATCACCGCGATGGCGTGGGTGCCCGCGAACACCGGCTGGAGCCCGATCAGCGTGGCGAGCACCGCCGCAGCGAGGAGCGCCACCCGGCTGTCGAACAGCATCGTGAAGAGCATCACCGCGAATGCCACGGGGATCAGCTCCGGCCGGTCGGGCGCGGAGCGCGCCAGCAGCCCGGCCCCGACGAGCGTCACCGCGAACCCCGCCGCGAAGGTCCCGAGGGCGCGCAGCGAGCGGTACAGTGCGCGGCGATGGAAGGCGCAGAACACGCCGAAGGCGGCGATGACCAGCGCCTCGAGGCCGATCGCGCCGAGCGCCGAGAGGGCGCCGGCCACCCGGCCCAGGGGTCCGCCCCGCATCTCCCGGCGGAGCACCTCCACCTTGCGCGCCACGTCCGGAGTCACCACTTCGTGCGCGCCGATGATCTTCTCGCCGGCGCGGACCACGGCGAGCACCGAGTCCACGGAGTGGCGCAGCTCGTTGCGGCGCTGCTCGGTCTCCGCGCGCTCGTACGCCAGTGTCGGGCGGTAGAAGGCGCCGAGGAACCGCACGAAGAGAAGCTCCTCGCCCACGGCCGTGCCCGGCGCCTGCTCCTGGCCCGCCAGCTCGAGGAACTCGCTGAAGGTCGGCAAGCTATCGGCGCTCACCACCCGCTCCGACGCGCCCGAGCGGAGCACCACCTCGCGCCCCAGCTCCGCCGTCGAGACGCCCGGGCCGAGGAAGCCGGTGGGCGACCGTCGCAGCGCCGCCGCCACGGCGCGGCGCAGCCGGGCGCGAGTCCGTGGGCCCTCGAGCCCCCGCATGTCCGAAGCGTCGAGGGTCACGCCGTGCGCCTTCGACGCGATGTCGAGGGGCACCCCGAGCGCGGCCGCCGAGTCGAGCGCCGCGAAGTAGCGGGCAGCGTCGACCACGGCCGAGTCGGCGCCGGCGGCGTTAACCCGCACGACCGCCTTCACCGTCGCGGCGAGGACCTCGGCCTCCCGTGCGCGCTCCGCGTCCGTCTTCGCCACCAGGAAACCGCGCGGCGCGATGATGTCCTCCTCCGCCACCGCGCCGACCTCGAGACGCGGCGGGAGGTCGCCCGGGGCCCGCGGGAAGGCGAGCCACGCCACCAGCGCGACCGCCGGCGCCAGCAGCGCCCGCACCCCGTGGTACAGGAAGCCTCGCGGCACGCTCACTCTGCCTCGTCCTCCGCGTAGGCCTTGATGATCTCCTTCACCAGCCGGTGCCGCACCACGTCCGCCTCGTCCAGGTAGCAGAAGGCGATACCGTCGATCCCCGGCAGCACCCGCTCCACCTGCACGATCCCCGACTCCTCGTGGGTCGCGAGGTCCACCTGTGTCTTGTCGGCGGTGATGACCGCGCGGGAGTTCGCCCCCAGCCGGGTGAGGAGCATCTTCATCTGCATTCCGGTCGTGTTCTGCGCCTCGTCGAGGATCACGAACGCATCCGACAGGGTGCGCCCGCGCATGTACGCGAGGGGCGCGATCTCGATCGTCCGCGTCTCCAGCGCGCGTTGCATCCGCTCCGCCGGCATCATGTCCTCGAGCGCGTCGTACAGCGGCCGCAGGTAGGGATCCACCTTCGCCTGCAGGTCGCCCGGGAGGAAGCCGAGCCGCTCCCCTGCCTCCACCGCGGGCCGCGCGAGGATGATCCGCTTCACGCGCTTCTTCTGCAGCATGTCCACCGCGACGGCGACGGCGAGATAGGTCTTCCCCGTCCCCGCCGGCCCGATCCCGACGACGATATCGTGGTCGTAGATCGCCTGGACGTAGGCGCGCTGGCCCGCCGTCTTCGGCGCCACCACGCGCCGCATCCCCGACAGGACGATCTTGAGCTCGCCGTTCCGCGCCGGCTCCAGGGTCCCGCGCGCCGCCTCCTCGAACAGCCGACGCACGTCGTCGGGGCCGATCGCCTCCCCCATCCGGGCCAGGTCCACCATCCCCTGCGCCACCGGCGCCGAGCGCTCCACCGCCTCCAGCGGACCCGCCAGGGACAGCTGGTCGCCGCGCAGCCCCACCCGCACGCCGCCGCTGCGCGCCAGCTCCTGCAGGTTGGCGTCGTTCACCCCCGCCAGCGCCAGGAGGTCGGCGCCCTCGACGGTGAGCCGGTGGACGATGTCCTCCGGCGCCGTCACGGCACGACCTTGAGGTGCAGGACGTCCAGCTCGGCCTGCTGCACCGTGGTGGGCGCGCCCTCGAAGAGCGCCCGCGCCTGCGCCGTCTTCGGGAAGGCGATCACCTCCCGGATGGACTCGGCGCCGGCGAGGAGCATCGCGATGCGGTCGAAGCCGAGCGCGATGCCCCCGTGCGGCGGCGCCCCGGCCTTCAGCCCTTCGAGGAGGAACCCGAACCGGTGCTCCGCCTCCTCGGGCCCGATGCCCAGCCAGTCGAAGACGCGCTGTTGCAGCGCCGGGTCCACGATGCGGATCGAGCCGCTCCCCAGCTCGTTGCCGTTATACACGGGGTCGTAGTGCGTCGAGCGCACCCGCTCCGGCGCACTATCCAGCATCCCCAGGTCGTCCGGGTGTGGCGCGGTGAACGGGTGGTGCATCGGCACGAAGTGTCCCGTCGCCGCGTCGCGCTCGAACAGCGGGAACTGCTCGATCCACACGAACGCGTGGCGCACGCGCGGTGCGAGGCCGAGCTTGCGGATCGTCTCCAGGCGCACGCGGCCGAGGGCGGGGAGCGCCACCGCGTCCGTTCCCGCGACCGCGAGGACGAGGTCCCCCTCGGCGGGTTGCAGCGCCTCGAGTGCGGCCGCGCCGAGCGCCTTCGCCCCAGGCCCGGTGACGCCGTCCGGCCCCCGCTTGGCCCACAGGAGCCCCGAGGCCCGCATCGTCTTGGCGTGCTCGGTGAGGGCGTCGAGGTCCTTGCGCGAGAGCGCCGCGCCCCCCTCCGCCACCAGCGCGTGCACCCGCTCCCCGCGGGCCACCGCGGCGCGCAGGAAGTCCCCGCTCCCCTCGCCGATCAGCGGC